>CAJKQY010000042.1:0-17185 GCA_905202145.1 uncultured Collinsella sp. | reverse complement strand
CGACAACCATAAGCTGGGCCATACGCGAGGCCATGGCACCGCTGCGGACCAAGGGCTCGCTTGCAGCAACGCCGAGCACGGCATCGGCCACGGTGGCAAGCTTGGACGATCCGTCTACCTTGGTCACGGCCACAACGGGACAGTTGTGGCGTTGGGCCTCGGCAGTGCAGTCCAGCACTTCTTGCGTTAAGCCCGAGTAGCTAAAAGCAATGCCGATATCGCCTTCGTGCATGTTTTTGGCGCACAAGAGTTGGTCGTGCCAGTCATCGTACAGATGGCATTCCTTGTCGACACGCATGAGCTTTTGTGCCAGATCGTGAGCAACTAAGCGAGAAGCACCAATACCGAACAGATTGACCATGCGCGCCTGCTTAAGATAGGCTGCGCATCGTTCCAAAACGGTGTAATCGAGTGTTCGCGCCGTCGCCTCGATCGTACGCACGTTGCTTTTCATCACCTTCCCCACGATTCGCTCGACGCTGTCATCCATGGAGATGTCCTCGAGGGCAACGTCCTTTCTGTCGCCCAAGAGCGCAAGTTCGGCAATCAGTTCGCGCTGAAACTCCTTGTAGCCCGCAAAACCCAAACGCTTGCAAAAGCGCAAAATGCTCGAGGGCGAGGAGAACGTGGCATCGGCAAGACCGCGGACGGACAGCCCGACCACCTCATGCGGATGAGCGCTCACATATGCGATGACATTGCGCTCTGCCGGGCTCGCGCTGAGCTCACGCTCACGAAGCCTTAAAAGCAATCCGTTTGCCATCTCAAACACCTCCGTTGAGAAGAATTAAAGACCAAAGAATGATTCGTACCGGATATAAACAGCTTTTACGGTACATTGTGCCGCATCATGGCGCACAAGGGGCGAGCGTTCTACCGCTCGCCCCTCAAATCCGACCGCTCGGAAATACGCGCGACACAAAATGATTCATCGAGGTCGCATTATTCGTAACAGAGTTGTTAACGGCGTCTCGCATGGGCGCCAATGGGACAGGTCGCGCGCCGAGCCAGCGCGGCCACCAGCAGCACCAACAGTATGGCGGCAATGTAGCCCGCGGCGTCAAAGCCTAAGTCGATAACGTCGAAATGACGGCCGGGAACAAAGATCTTGTGCACCTGATCGCCGACGGAGCAAACGGCGCAAAAGGCCAAGACAGACACGCACCGCAATCGAGTGGGCGACACGCGCTTATCCAAGCACACCGCCACCAACGAAGCAAAAAGTCCTACAAAGAAGAACTCAACGGTATGTGCGACGCGACGAATGTTGGCACCCATCCACAGACGAACGGGCGCAAGCGGGTCGGGATGAACGGTGGCAGTCGTTGAATCCGCGCCCTCGACGGCATTCCCCGCCTGAGACTCCTGCACGGCGTCGGGCCGCACGTCCGCGGCCTGTCCTTCCACCGCGCGCGCAGTGGACTCGCTGAGCGATGACGTCTGCTCCACGTTTTGCTCCGTCAGTATCCAAATACTTGCCAGCGTCACGACCAGCAGGACAACCGAAATCCATCCGACTATGTGCTTCACACGCGCCAAGGGCTAACCTCCGTCATTTTTTGAGCAGCAGCGAGTGTACCCCCAAACGCGGTTGTCGCCGTAGCGAAATCCTAAATGTTCGAATCGGGGCGCCAAAGGACCGTGGCGCCCCTACTCCATCTCGCGCATCCAGCGATCGAACGTCCCCACACACACGCCTAGCCGCTTTGCCGCCTGACTCCGCGTGATATCACCCGCCTCGTAGGTATCGCGCACCAGCTCGAATTGCGGAGGACAGGGCTTGCGGGGCCGGCCAAAGCGCACGCCGCGCGCTCGCGCCGCCGCAATGCCCTCGGCTTGGCGCCGGTGAATGTTCTCGCGCTCCACCTGCGCCACATAGCTCAGCAGCTGCAAAACGATATCGGCAATCAACGCACTCGTCACGTCCGACCCACCACAGTCTCTGGCGCGCGTGTCGAGCAATGGCATGTCCAGCACCACGATGGCGACGCCGAGCTCTTTGGTGATACACCGCCATTCCTCGAGGATCTCGCTGTAGTTACGCCCCAGCCGATCAATGGAAAGTACCACCAGCACATCACCGGAATCCAACGCGCACAGCAGTTCGCGATACCGCGGTCGATCGAAGTCCTTGCCGCTCGCATGATCGGCAAAGATATTCGCCGGTTCCACGCCATAGGCGCCCAGCGCATCCAGCTGGCGATTCAGATTTTGATCACGCGAGCTCACTCGCGCATACCCGTACACCGTTGCCATCTCATCCCCGCTCTCTCGTAAACCTCCCAAGAAGGAATAGGTTTATTTTGGTAGGTTTTATCTCCCCTAGAGCAGGCGGAAGACGCAAGCGCGCGAGCGACAAGGCGATTGAACCGCCACAAAAAAGGCGGCCCCAAAAGACCGCCCCGTTCTCTGTCAATCACCAAATTCCGGCTAATGAATAAGCCTGAAATCCAAGTGCCCGCGCGTGGTGTTGACGCGCGAGACCTCGATGATCACGCGCTGCCCCAGCTCATAGCGAGTCCCCGTGTCGGCGCCCGTGAGCGTGAGCGCGTCCTCATCAAACTCGAACCACTCGTTGCCCAGACTCTTGATCGAAACCAAACCCTCAACCTGTGTCAGATCCAGGCGCACAAAGAGGCCCATGCTGCTGACCCACGAGATCGTTCCGGCGTAGCGCTCACCCAAGCGGTCCTCGTAGTACTGGGCGATCTTGATTTTTTGCGTCGCATGGCTGGCGGCGTCGGCGGCGCGCTCGGCATCGCTGCACGCGCGGCAGATTTGCGGCAGGATGCGCGGCAGGGACTCGCGGCCCTTACCGATCAGCCGCGGCGTACGCACCAAGGCGTCCTTGCCGCCCAGCCGCTCGTAGGCCAACTGCAGCTTGAGCACGCGATGCACCACCAGGTCGGGATAGCGGCGAATGGGACTCGTAAAGTGGCAATAGCACGGCGCGGCGAGCGCAAAGTGGCCCTCGTTGCGCGGCTTATACAGCGCACGCTGCATGCTGCGCAGCAGCAACGTGTTGACGAGCGGCGCGTTGGCCGTACCGGCTGCGGCATCAACCGCCGCCTGCAGCTCGTCGGGGCTTCCCAGAGCAATGCCTGCCGCGCGACGGTCATCGATGATACCTAGCTGTGCCAGCGCCACGGCGGCACCGTGCAGGCTGTCGGGACTGGGGTCGTCGTGCACGCGATAGCAAGCCTCGATATCGCGGTCGGCCAGCCACTCCGCCACGCACTCGTTGGCCAGCAGCATGGCTTCCTCAATCAGCGACGTGGCGCACGAGCGTTCACGGGCCACGATCTGCACGGGCACACCGTCCTCGTCCAACAGCGCACGGATCTCGGCCGTATCAAAGTCGACCGAACCGCGTGCGCGGCGAATACGACGGCGAAGCTCGGCGAGCTCATTGGCAGCTACGAGGAAATCCCCCAAGTCGACGTTATAGCCGCGAGCGGTTTCCTCGCACGCAAGCCCGCGCCCGAGCGCCTCCTCGCGCGAGGCTTCAGCCGCGGCAACATCCTCGGCGGCACCCTCCAGCACCGAATACTCCACCGCACCGGCACGCACCAGCAGCGCCTCGGCGCCGTCGTAGTCCATGCGCACGCGCGAGCGGATCACGCTGGGATAGGGATCGTAATGGCGCACGCAACCCTGCGCGTCGAGCTCAATGTCGACAGTAAACGCCAAGCGGTCCTCGTCGGGACGCAGCGAGCACAAATCGTTCGACAGGCGCTCGGGCAACATGGGCAGCACGCGATCGGCAAGATACACCGACGTCGTGCGATGGCGGGCTTCCAGATCGATATGTCCGTCCCAGGCAACATAGTGCGAAACGTCGGCAATATGGACACCCAGCTTATAGCCACCCTCGGGCGTGCGCTCCAGCGAGATGGCGTCGTCAAAGTCGCGCGCGTCGACCGGGTCAATCGTAATGACAAAGCGGTCGCGCAGGTCTCGGCGGAGCGGGTCCTTGAGCGCCGAGGCTACATCGAGCGAAAGTGCCTCGGCCTCGGCTAGCGCGGCCTCGGGATAAGTATCGGTATAGCCATAGCGCGCCATCACATACTGAACGCCCAAATCGGGCGCATCATCGCCGCCGATACGGCGCTCGATCGTCACGGTGCCCGATTCCAGGCGCGTCGGATATGTCAGAATGCGTGCGACGACCGCATCACCCGGATGAACGCCCAAGCGCTCCGCCGAGGTGTCCTCCGGCAGGATAAAGAAATCGGCCTTAAGGCGAGAATCAAGCGGCTCGATCACCCCGAGCGGACCGGCGGTCTGGTACGTGCCCACCACACTAATGGCCGCACGCTCGATGACGCCCTCGATTACGGCGCGTCGCTCGCCATGTGGGCTGTTCTTAATGCTCACGGCAACGGTATCGCCGTCCATAATCTCGCGCTTGCCGCGGCCCATGACCTTGTAGTCGCCGTTTTCGGTTACAACGTAGGCGCTATGCTCATGGAGCTGTACGCGTCCGGTCAGACTCGGGCGACGCTCGCTGCGCACCGGCCCGCGCTTATTGCGAGCTCCACGCTTATGCTTGTTATTGCGCCCCATGGCGCCTCCTTACTATCGATGGCCGTTTACACCCCAAGAGTCTACCCAAATGATCCCTAGGGGACAAAAAACGGGCCGCCCCAAAAAGAGACGACCCGTTGAAGGAACGAATTCCAAGCACGCCTACACGCGCAGATAGCGGCGCATGGCGATGGCGGAACCAAAGAGACCGATAATGACGCCGACCAGAATCAGCGCGGCGTAGGTCACCAGATAGTACTGCATCGGCAGCGCAAACGACATCCAGCCGATGCTCTCCTGCAGACGCGGAACCATCAGGTTACGCAGCAGCTCCAGCACGCCGATGGAAAGCAGCGAGCCCAAAATGGCCTGCAGCACGCCCTCGGTAATGAACGGCCCGCGAATGAAGCCGTTGCTTGCGCCCACCAGACGCATGATCGCGATCTCACGACGACGCGCCGTAATGGACAGGCGGATCGTGTTGTTAATGAAAATGAACGCGATAAAGGTCAGCAGGCCGACGAGCACCACAGCGGCGATACGAATGTAGTTCGTCACCTGGAACAGGCGGCTCACTTCCTCCTGGCCGTACAGAACGCTGGCGTTAACGTCGCCGTCGTCCGCAATCTTCTGGAAGTCGGCGTTCTTCTTGAGCTTCTGGGCCGTGCTCTCGACCATGGACGGATCGTCCATCTCGATGGCAAACGAAGCCGGCAGCGGGTTCTGACCGTCGAGCGCGCTCATGGTAGCGTCGGCGTTACCCGACATCTTGCTCGTGAACTCGGCCAGCGCGTCGTCCTTGTCCTTGTACGTCA
Source organism: uncultured Collinsella sp. (assembly GCA_905202145.1). Taxonomy (GTDB): domain Bacteria; phylum Actinomycetota; class Coriobacteriia; order Coriobacteriales; family Coriobacteriaceae; genus Collinsella. The sequence continues at coordinate 11,843 of CAJKQY010000042.1, read as the reverse complement.
CGGACTTGACGTTGCTCCACGTCTTGAGCTCGGCCTCAAAGGCCTGAACATCTGCCTGGTCGGCGTCATCACTAATAAAGGCGTTGATGACGACCTGATCCTCGACGGTGCCGATCACGGAGTTCAGCATCGCGGAACCCATAATGAACAGGCCGATGATAAACAGCGAAAGGAAAATCGTGATGACGGCGCCGAGCGAGGTGGTCCAGTTACGGAAGAAGTGGCTGATTGCCTCTTTGAGCGAGTAGCCCACGTTAGTTGGTGCCATAGTTGCCGTAACCTCCCCTCTCCTGGTCGCGGATTACGTGGCCGCCCTCGAGGGCGATCACGCGACGGTGCATGCTATCGACCATCTCGCGGTCGTGCGTAGCGACGATCACGGTGGTACCGGTGCGGTTAATGCGCTCGAGCAGCTTCATGATGCCCAGCGAAATCGCCGGGTCGAGGTTGCCCGTGGGCTCGTCGCAAATCAGCAGCGGCGGGCGGTTGACCATAGCGCGGGCAACGGCCACGCGCTGCTGCTCGCCACCGGAAAGCTGATCGGGCAGCGAGTCCATCTGGTCGGCCAGACCGACCAGACGCAGCACCTCGGGCACCTGGCTGCGAATGACGCCCTTGGGCTTGCCGATGCACTGCAGGGCAAACGCCACGTTTTCGTAGGCGGTCTTTTGCGGCAGGAGCTTAAAGTCCTGGAACACGGCGCCAATCTGACGACGCAGGAACGGAACCTTGCGGTTCTTGATCTTCATGAGATCCTGGCCGGCGACCAAAATGCGACCGCTTGTGGGCTTGACGTCGCGGTTGAGCGTCGACAGCAGCGTGGTCTTACCCGAGCCGGAGTGACCGACCAAAAAGACGAACTCGCCCGGATAGATCTCGATGTTGATGTCGTCGAGTGCGGGCTTGTTGGGCTGCGCCGGGTAGATCTTGGTGACGTGCTCCATAAGGATAACGGGCTCGACACCGGCCTGCTTGGCCATCTTTTTGCGGCTGGCCTGCGGGTCGATGGGCGCAAACACCGACGTGAAGTCGGGGTTGTTGAGCGCGTTGTCGAGGCTTGCGACCTCGGCGGCCTGATCGCGCTCGACCACGGGAGCCGCAGGCTGCGTGGGGTCGGGAATGCCGGCAAAAAGACCGGACTGCGCGGGCTGCGGCGCGGGAGCCGCAGGGGCCATGGGGTCGGGGATGCCGGCCATAGTAGGCTGCGGCATGGCGGCGCCCATCTGAGGCTGAGCCACGCGAGCGGTCACCGTCTGAACGGGCTCAAAGCCAGCCGTGCCGGAAAGCGCAACATCGTTGTTGGGGTTGTAGGCAAAGGGATCTGCCGCCGGCTGTGCCTGATCTGCCGGCTGTGCGGGGATCGGGCTAAACAGCTGATCCTCTGAATCCGGAGTGGCGAAACGACTGCCCGGGACGCTCGGCTGCGTCTTGGGGGCATCATCGCCCGCACCGGAGGTACGGAAGTGGTTACCCACTGGTGCTCCTTATCGTCGTGCGTTTAAACTACATGAGCGCTTTGTATTTTAGCAGGATTGCCTTTGCTGCACATAAGACGCACGGTTTTGCGACTCCCACCAGCCTCTGGGTGGGGCACGCTTTGAAAACGTCCTCGCGCATGAAACCCACTTATCTTGCTCCTACGGAGCTCCAGATAAGCGGGTTCCGCGCTGCGGATTGTTTTCAAAGCGTGCCCCACCCAGAGGCTTACGCCGACGCTACCGTTAGGAGCGTCAAGCTGAATTGCACTTTGTCGTACTGAGCCCTTATCCCAATAGAAACCCTGCTCGATACGGTCTCTTTAGAAGTTGCGGTGAAATAGGGACTGTTTTAGCAGTTAAAAGCCCTAATCAGTCCCTATTTCACCGCAACTTATGTTGGGGCTCATTGTTGCGCAACTTGGGTTTGGGTTTTCGCTTTACAGTTGAGTTGGATGGATGGTTCTAGGCTTGCTGGAGGTTGATATGGTTTGTCCTTATTGTGGTGCTGAGCTTGCTGATGAGGCTCGGTTTTGCGTGGGCTGCGGGGCTGCGCTTGCTGATGGGGCACAGACTATGCCCGTAGCCGAACCTGCGGTTGCGCCGGCACCCGTGGGTTCGCCCGCTCCCGGTAAGAAGCCTAAGAAAGGCGTCGTGATCGCCATCGTCTGCGCGGCGGTAATCGTTGTTGGCGGGGGCGGTGGGCTGGCGTATCACCTGTATCAGCAGCATGTTCAGGAGCAGGAACAATATGAGTCGGCGCATTCCAAGCATGCGTTTGTGGTGAGTGTAAAGGCCGAGGGCTGGGACACCGATAACGGCGCTTCGCGTGTGCCGGTGCGCGTAAAGGGCAAGACGGTCGACGGAAAGAAGGTCGACAAGGTCGAATATGTCGCTTCCGACGGCTCGGGCATCAAGCTTATCCAGGGCAAGTACACGCTCAAGGCGGCAGGCTCCCCCATCGCCGCCGACGGCACCATCTACCAGGTGCCTTGCACAAAGGCCGAGCTCACGATCGACGACGCTTTTGCTAAGGGCGATAAGATCGGCTTGGCAGAACTCGCCGAGCAGGATTCGGTTTTGGACTTTACGCCCATCGATGCTGTCGACGTGACCGACGACGAGATCAACGATGCCGTGACGCTCGCCATGGCATACAAGAGCAAGGACGCGCCCGACGTCGATGCGCTGCAACACGCCGCAACGAACCGCCGCGACACCGCCGTCGCTGCCAAGAAAGCCGCCGAAGAGGAAGCGGCGCGCCAAGCCGAGGAACAGCGCAAAGCCGCCGCACGCCACATCGAGGCCCAAACCTTCAGTGTCGACCTGCCCGAGTACTGGGATGGTAGGGTGACAGCAGAAGTCGACGGAGATGTGATGGGGATGTACTCGACTGCCTTTCCAGATAAAGAGCTTGGATATCTTGCCATGAAAAATGAACCGTATGGAAACGCGGGAGATATCGAGTGCGGCCGTATTCGCGACATCAAGCTCGACGAAAACCACTATGTAAAACTAGTAATTTATCGTTGGGCCTTTGATGCGGGGCAAGACCATTTATCAAAAGCTGAATATCGTCTTAACTTGTGTTCAGATGATGCCGCACGCGAGATAGTCGACCTCCAATCGTTGGGGACAATCTCCTACGACTCCATTCTTGCTGATATGGTTGCGGCAAATGACGCTAATGTCGCAGCGGTATTCTGACCAGACGATATCTTTGCCAACGCCCTCGCCCCGACCGTGAAGCTCCTCTAACCGTTCCTCCCCCAAACACAAAGCCGGGGTGCCCCCACACGAAAGGCACCCCGGCTTATTTATTATCCAATGCGGGAACGGCTCTCAGGTCAAAGCCAAAGCAAAATGCCTTAGGCCAAGAACTCCTTGGTGGTCGCCACGATGTTGGCGGCATCCAGGCCGTACTTGTGCAGGAGCTCGGCACCCGGGCCGGACTCGCCGAAGGTGTCGTTGACGCCGATCTTCTTGAGCGGCGTCGGGCACTGCTCGCACAGGACATCGGCAACGGCGCTGCCCAGGCCACCGATCACGGAGTGCTCCTCGACGGTCACGACGTGACCGGTCTTGGTGGCGCTCTTGACGATCAGGTCGGCATCGATGGGCTTGATGGTGTGCATGTTGATGACCTCGGCATCGATGCCCTCGACAGCAAGCTGCTCAGCGGCCTCGAGCGCCTCGCCGACCATCAGGCCGCAGGCGATGATGGTCACGTCAGCACCCTCGCGCATCACGATGCCGCGGCCTAGCTCGAACTTGTAGGTCTCGGGGTCGTTGATAACCGGCGAGGCTAGACGGGCAAAGCGCATGTACACGGGGCCGTCGCACTCGTAGGCGGCGCGCGTCACGGCGCGGGCCTCGACGTCGTCGGCGGGAACAATCACGGTCATGCCGGGAATAACGCGCATGAGGGCGATATCCTCGCAGCACTGGTGCGTGGCGCCGTCCTCGCCCACCGAGATACCGGCGTGCGTGGCACCAATCTTAACGTTAAGGTGCGGATAGCCGATGGAGTTGCGGACCTGCTCAAAGGCGCGGCCGGCGGCGAACATGGCAAAACTGCTCGCAAAGGCAACGCGACCGGTGGTTGCGATACCGGCGGCAACACCCATCAGGTTGCTCTCGGCAATGCCCACATCGAAGAAGCGGTCGGGGCAGGCTGCCTTGAACTTGCCGGTCTGCGTGGCGGCGGCCAGGTCGGCGTCGAGGACCACAAAGTCATCGTGCTCGTTGGCGAGCTCGACGAGGGCCTCGCCGTAGCTTACGCGCGTGGCGATTTTCTTGACGTCTGCCATCCTAGAGCTCCTCTCCGGCGGCCGTGAGCTCTGCCATGGCCTGCTCAAACTGTTCATCGTTGGGGGCCTTGCCGTGCCAGCCCACCTGGTTCTCCATAAAGGAGACGCCCTTGCCCTTCATGGTCTCGGCGATAATGGCGGTCGGCTGACCCTTGGCGGCGCGGGCCTCGGCAAAGGCGGCGCGGATCTGATCGAAATCATTGCCGTCGGCGAGCTCCACCACATGGAACTTAAAGGCGCGGAACTTGTCGGCGAGCGGCATGGGGTCGTTGACCTCATCGACGGGACCGTCGATCTGCAGGCCGTTGTGGTCGACGATCACGCAGAGGTTATCGAGCTGCTGGTTGCCGGCAAACATGGCGGCCTCCCAGACCTGGCCCTCCTCGCTTTCGCCGTCGCCCAGCAGGGCGTAGGTGCGGTAAGTATCGCCCCAGTGCTTGGCGGCAACGGCCATGCCCACGGCGGCGGAGATACCCTGGCCCAGCGAGCCGGTGGACATGTCGACGCCCGGGGTGTCGTTCATGTTGGGGTGACCCTGCAGGTGGCTGCCGATGTGGCGCAGCGTCTCGAGGTCCTCCTTGGGGAAGAACCCGCGCTCGGCGAGCACGGCGTACAGACCAGGCGCGCAGTGGCCCTTGGAAAGCACGAAGCGATCGCGGTCGGCCTTGCGGGGGTCGGCCGGGTCGACGTTCATTTCCTCAAAGTACAGATAGGTCATGATGTCGGCAGCGCCGAGCGAACCGCCCGGATGGCCGGACTTGGCAGCGTGCACGCCGGTGACGATGCCCTTCCTTACCTCGTTGGCAACCTTTTTGAGCTCTTCGTCGCTCATTGTGCCTTCCTTTCATCCTCTTTAGACAAGATGCGCACGGCACAGAAGGTCGTCCCAACCCAGCCGCGATGCACGTACGTCATTCATTATGCTGGAAACTGGAAGCTTTACCAGAGTATTTATCATTATTTGAACAATTGAGCAGGCAGAACCGCTGATGAAACGGTTTATCAATGTGAACGTCTTTTGGATGGAACGCAGTCGGCCCTACGCGTTAATGTCCTTGAATCCCTCGCCGAAAGTTTCCGTAACGTCGGCCACGGTCACGATGGCGCGCGGGTCGCGCTCGCGCACGATCGTCTTGAGCGTATTGAGCTCGCGACGGCTCACAATGACCATGATCACCGGCTTCTCGGCGCCCGAGTACATACCGGTCGCCTTAAACTTGGTGCAGCCGCGGCCCAGGCCATACATGATGTCGGCCGCGATATCGGGAAACTTGTCCGAGATGATGAGCACCATACGGCGCCTGTTGCCGCCATCGACCACGGCATCGATCACGTAGCCGCTAATGACCATCGAAAGGCCCGCATACAGCGCGTTTTCGACCGAAAAGACTGGGGCCGACAGCGCGCACACGGCAACATCGATCGCCATGACGGTCGAGCCAACCGGCAGCGATGTGTTGCGCGAGATAATCTGTCCGATGGTGTCTGAGCCGCCAGTGTTGGCACCGGCGCGCAGCACCGTGCCGTAGCCGATGCCCGTGATAATGCCGCCCCACATAGCGGGCAGCATCAGATCGGCATGTGCCAGCGGCGCCACAAACGGAGCGAACAGGTCGGTGAAAAAGCCCAGCAGCACAAAACCCGTCGCCGTCTGCACCACGTAGAACATGCCACCCTCGCGCATAACGACCAGCAGCAGCAAGGCATTCATCACGATGGTTTGAATACCGACAGGCAGCGAGATGCCATGCGAGGCGCCAACCGCCTGGATAATCGTGGCGAGGCCCGTAACGCCGCCGGCAGCAAGACCGTTGGGGATCAAAAACAGGTCCGTCGCGATAGCGGCCAGAGCGCAGCCCAGCATAATCTTGGGCAGATCGTGAAAGAAGTTCAGCGAAAGAATGCGTTTGATGTCCAGACGATATGCCATGCTGCCTCCCTCAAAAAAGCGCACCCAAACGAGTGCGCTTTGAACTTCTTGCTGTATTCGATTCTACCGATTCACCGAGCAAATACCACCCCTGCGAAGTGTTTGCATCGACCCGGAGCCAACCATGTGCCTAGGCGTCCGAGCCTTCCGCATCGGCGTTGCCGGTTGCCCAGCGATGGTAGCCGATCACAAACGGATCCAGATCGCCATCGTCGAGAACGGCCTCGACGTTGCTGGTCTCCACACCCGAGCGCAGATCCTTGACCATCTGATACGGGTAGAGCACGTAGCTGCGAATCTGGTTACCAAAACCGATCGTGGTCTTGGGTCCACGAATCTCGTCGAGCGCCTCGGCGCGCTTCTCGAGCTCAATCTCGTACAGACGGGCCTTGAGAATCTGCATGCACGCGGCCTTGTTTTGAATCTGGCTGCGCTCGTTTTGGCACGTAACCACGATACCGCTGGGAAAATGCGTCACGCGTACGGCGGAGTCGGTGGTGTTGACGCCCTGGCCGCCCGGGCCGCTCGCGTGATACACGTCCACTCGGATATCGTCGGGACTAATCTCGATATCGATATCGTCAGGCAGCACGGGGATGACCTCAACGCCGGCAAACGTGGTCTGGCGGCGCTTCTTGTCGTCGGTGGGGCTAATGCGCACCAGACGGTGCACACCGGCCTCGGCGCGCAGCATGCCAAACGCGTCCTTGCCCTCGACGGTAAAGGTCGCGCGGTCGATGCCGATGACCTCGGCCGCGGGGCAGTCGTTAATGGTGACCTTCCAGCCGCGACGCTGGCAGTACTTCATGTACATCTTAAAGAGCATGAAGGTCCAGTCCTGTGCCTCCAGGCCACCCTGTCCGGGCTTGATGGTCACGATCGCGTCGCCGTGATCGAACTCACCGGTAAACCAGCTCGAAAGCTCGAGCTCGTCGATAGCGCGGGCCAGGCGTTCTGCCGTAGCGGCAGCCTCCTCGCGCAATGCGGCGGCATCGGGGTCGTCGCCCATCTCCTCGGCAAGCTCCAGCGCCGCGCGGGCGTCAGATAGCTCGCCGCGCGCGGTATCCACGGCAGCGATATCTTCCTTGGCTCGAGCGATCTCCTCCATGGTGGCGCGAGCGGCGTCGGCGTCATCCCAAAAGCCGGGGGCCACGCTTTTGGCCTCGAGCTCGGTCACGCGCGTGCGCTTCTCGTCCAAATGAAGATACGACTCGACCTCGCCGAGCCGGTCCGCAAACGCGTCCAGCTCGGCGGGCGTTACCTCTAAAGCCTCGGCCATTAACGATTCCTGCCGTGGCAGTACTTGAACTTCTTGCCGCTGCCGCAGGGGCAAAGGTCATTGCGACCAACGTTGACGTACGGGTCGTCGCTCTCGTCCTTGCGGTAGGTGGTCACCTTGCCGCCGTTGTTGACAGCAGCCGGGCCTCCCTGGACGGCCGTACGAGCCTGAACCTGTGCCTGCTTGCGCAGCACCGAGCTGCCGTTGTCGCCATCGACGTCGGCGGGGCCGGAGAAGCGCGCACCTTCGAGCGCGGGGTCCTCCTTGTGCTCCACAGCCTGCGGGGCGGCCTTGATCTCGATGCGCAGGACGGTGCGCAGGTAATCCTCGTACATGGTGTCGACGAGCATCTGGAACGCGCCATAAGCCTCGGTCTTGTACTCGACCAGCGGGTCGCGCTGACCAAAGCCGCGCAGTCCGATGCCGGTCTTGAGGTAGTCCATCTCCTGCAGGTAGTTCATCCAGCGGGTATCGATGACACGCAGCATAACCTGGGTGTTGAGCTCGCGCATGAGGTCCTCGCCCAGACGCTCGGCCTTCATGTTGTAGCACTTCTCGACGTAGGCCAGGACATCGGCGGCAAGGGCCTCAAAGTCCTCGTCGGGGAACTTCGGCGTATCGATGTGGCCGGTCAGCTCCACGACCCACTTGCGCAGGCCCTCAAGATCGCGCTCGCCATCGTGGCTGTCCTTGGTGCAGAACTCCTGCACGCAGCGGTACACGGTGTCGTGCATGACCTCGGTGATGTGGTCGGTCAGGTCCTTGCCATCCAGAATCTTGTTACGCTCGGCGTAGATGACCTGGCGCTGCTTGTTCATGACGTCATCGTACTCAAGGACGCTCTTGCGCATGGAGAAGTTGATGCTCTCGACCTTATGCTGGGCGTTCTCGACGGCCTTGGAAATGATCTTGTGCTGGATGGGCATATCGTCGCCCATGTCGGCCGTGACCATCATCTTGGAGACGCGGTCCATCCTGTCGCCGCCGAACAGGCGCATGAGGTCGTCCTCGAGCGACAGGTAGAACTGGGTCTCGCCCGGGTCGCCCTGACGGCCGGAACGGCCACGCAGCTGGTTGTCGATACGGCGGGACTCATGGCGCTCGGTGCCGATAACGGTCAGGCCGCCGGCGGCAAGCACGCGCTCGCGCTCGGCCTTGCAGGTCTCCTTGGCCTCGGCGTTAAACTGCTCGAGCTGCTCGGGCGTCACGTCCTCCATGGTCAGGCCCTCGTACTCCAGGCGCTCGCGCACCAGCTCGTCGGGGTTGCCGCCCAGCAAGATGTCGGTACCACGGCCGGCCATGTTGGTAGCGATGGTCACGGCGCCATAGCGACCAGCCTGGGCCACGATATGGGCCTCGCGCTCGTGGTGCTTGGCGTTGAGGACCTCGTGCGCGATACCGCGCTTAGTGAGGGCGGCGGACAGTTTCTCGGAGCTCTCGATGGAGACGGTGCCCACCAGGACCGGCTGGCCCTTGGCGTGACGACGCTCAACGTCGTCGGCAACGGCGTTGTACTTGGCCTGGATGGTGCGGTAGACCAGGTCCTCGTGGTCAACACGCTGCACGGGCTTGTTGGGGGGAATGACCTCGACGGGCAGCTTGTAGATCTCGCGGAACTCGGCGTCCTCGGTGAGCGCCGTACCGGTCATGCCGGAGAGCTTGTCATACAGGCGGAAGTAGTTCTGCAGGGTGATGGTGGCAAGGGTCTGGTTCTCCTCGCGCACGAGCACGCCCTCTTTGGCCTCGATGGCCTGGTGCAGGCCCTCGGAATAGCGGCGACCCTCCATGATACGACCGGTGAACTCGTCGACGATCTTGACCTCGCCGTTAGTGACCACGTACTGCTTGTCGCGGTGGAACATGTACTGGGCCTTCAGCGCCTGCTGCAGGTGGTTGACCAGCTGGCCGGAGAGATCGGCATAGATGTCATCGATACCCAGGCGGCGCTCAATCTTCTTAAGGCCGCGCTCGGTGGCGGCGATGGTGTGCTTGGCCTCATCCATGACGTAGTCGCCCGTGGGCTCGACGTCCTCGGTGGCGGTGAGCATGTCGTGCGACACGTCCTCACCGCGCTCCAGGCCGCGCACGGCACGCGCGAAGTCCTTGTAGGTGCTGGCGGACTTGGTGCCGGCGCCCGAGATGATGAGCGGCGTTCTGGCCTCATCGATCAGGATGGAGTCGACCTCGTCGACGATGGCATAATGGTGGCCGCGCTGCACGCGCTGCTCGGGGCGAGTGACCATGTTGTCGCGCAGGTAGTCGAAGCCGAACTCGGAGTTGGTGCCGTAGGTGACGTCTGCCTGGTAGGCCGGACGCTTGAGCTCGAGCGGCATGTTGTTCTGGAGCAGACCGACGGTCATTCCCAGGTACTTGTAGATGCGGCCCATCCACTCGGAGTCGCGCTTTGCCAGGTAATCGTTGACGGTAACGACATGCACGCCCTCGTCGGCGATAGCGTTGAGGTAGCCGGCCAAGGTGGAGACAAGGGTCTTGCCTTCGCCGGTCTTCATCTCGGCGATATGTCCCTCATGAAGCGCCATGGCGCCGATGAGCTGTACGTCAAAGTGACGCATGCCCGTGATGCGCTTAGAAGCCTCGCGCACGGTGGCAAAAGCCTCGGGGAGCATGTCGTCGAGCGACTCGCCGTTGGCGTAACGCTCGCGGAACTTATCGGTCTGGGCGCGGAGTTCCTCCTCGGTCATCTTCTCAAACTGGGGCTCAAGACCGTTGATCTGGTCGACGATCTTGTAGTAGCGCTTAAGGTCCTTATCGGATCCAAAGGACAGCAGCTTTGACATGAATCCCATGTGGTTTTCCTTTTTGGCCATCGCCCGTGCCATGCAGCTCCGAGCGAGTTAAACACAGATAAATGTACTTTAGCCAAACAAGGCGCGGCCTATACGGTCGACCTCAACCGCCACGTAATAACTACGACCAACCTGCCAAAAAGGGACTGGTTTATTTTGGCAGCTTTTATCTGGGAAAACACTGTCTCTCTGCCATTTGGTGCAAACCAACCTGTCCCCTCCGCACCAATCTGGTGCAATGGGGACGAGCTAGCTTGCACCAATAAAAAGAAAAGGGCCGCGCACCCGAACGGATGCACGGCCCTTATGCCATGAATGCGAGCGATTCCGCGGCGGGCTATTTACTCAGCAGCCTCGGTGGTCTCGGCCTCGGCAGCGGCCTCCTCGACAGGAGCCTCTGCGGGAGCCTCGGCGGCCTGCTTGGCAGCCTCCTCGGCAAACTTAGCGGCACGCTTGGCCTTCTCGGCAGCCTTAGCCTCAGCGGCGGCCTTGCGAGCGGCCTCGGCCTCAGCAGCCTTGGCGGCCTTGGCAGCCTTGGCCTCCTCGGCCTTCTTGAGCTGGGCGGCAGCGGCGCCACCGAACTTGTCGGCGAAGCGCTGGACACGTCCACCGGTGTCGACGAACTTCTGCTGGCCGGTGTAGAACGGGTGGCACTCGTTGCAAAGCTCGACCTTCATCTCGGACACGGTAGCGTGCGTCTTGAAGGTGTTGCCGCAGGAGCACGTCACCGTGCACTCGACATACTGGGGATGGATACCCTGCTTCATGGTAGGACTCCTTATTGGTCAGGCGCTGGTTACCGATCAGCGCATAAGGCGTCTTGGTTTCCGACCAAGACAACAAACTCGGATATGGTACCACGGCGCCGCGCGTCCCACAAAAGGTTCACGGTCTTTTCGGAACGACACGAATCTGACCCATCGAAACACATCTCCACCGTTCCTTCAACTGGGAAAATGCCGTCCCCGGGGCCTGAGAAGGGCCCCGGGGACGTTCGACTGACTGCGGGAACGGCCTTTCCGCTCAATGTGTTCGGCTGAGATCGGAAATCAACCAAACTGAACTAGGTTCAGTTGACATGGTTAAAAACGAGGGGCGACGCTTTTGCGTCACCCCTCGTCCCGGCCGGTTGCTTTAGTTGTACACACGGTAGTTACACTTGAACTGGGTTATGTGTCCATAGTGGGAGCCGTACCAACCCGATGTATAGCTGATTGCATTTGCGCCTAGATATTCGTATCTCTTGTTGTAGCGAAGCTCACGGTAGGTCGTGTCGTACTCTGCTACGTAAAACGCGTCTCCAGAGAAGGCTTTGTACCGGTCCTTAACCGTCGAGCTCATGTACGCAGGCTCGACATCGCCTTTCTTTCCGTTGAGCGCATAGACGGGTGCCGCGATTCCGCATAAAGCCGTTGCCACGAGGATGGCGTAGACAGCCATGCGCGACGCATTGGACTTCAGCTGTTCAAATAGTTTCATGTCATTCGCCTCCCTCGTATGTATCGAGGTATTCCTGCTTGAGCGTCTGCGAGGACGACTCGG
>CAJKQY010000041.1:0-17188 GCA_905202145.1 uncultured Collinsella sp. | reverse complement strand
AGGCACCCGACGTTATCGCCATGGATGACGATCCCATTCGCGCCGTGATGACCAAACGCAAGTCTTCGATCGTGCTGTCGTGCCGCGCCATCAAGAAGGGAAATGCGGACGCGTTCTTCTCTGCCGGTTCGACCGGTGCCATGACCGCCGCTGCCACCGCCTACGTGACGCCGTTTAGGTATCAGGCCGAAGGCAAAAAGCAGCCGGTGCGCCCCTGTCTGACCAATGCGCTGCCCAATCGCGCCGGCGGTCTGACGGTGCTGTGCGATATGGGCGCCAACCCCGATGTCGAGGTCGATGATATGGTGCGTTTTGCCCAGATGGGTAGCGCCTATGCCCGCGTCGTCCTGGGAATCGAGCATCCCCGCGTGGGCCTGCTTGCCAACGGCACCGAGGACGAGAAGGGCTCCAACTTTACCAAGGCCTGCTTCCCGGCCATGAAAGCCGCCGTTCCCGGCTTTGTTGGTAACTGCGAGGGAACGGACATCACCTCAGGTAACTTCGATGTCGTCGTTGCCGATGGCATGTCGGGCAATATTGCGCTCAAGGCCACCGAGGGCGCTGCCAAGTTTTTGCTGCAGGAGCTCAAGGGTGTCTTTATGTCTTCGCTCGGCACCAAGATTGCCGCGCTGCTCATCAAAAAGCAAATGCGCGAGATTAAGGCCAAGCTCTCTGGCGACGCCAAGGGCGGCGCGATTCTTCTGGGCCTGCGCGGCGTGGTCCTGATCGGCCATGGCGCCACCTCGGTCGAGGCTGTTAAAAACGGTACGCTCGCGGCGGCCGAAGCCGTGCGCGCCGGGCTGGTCGAGAATGTCGCCAACTCTATGGACGGTATCGTTTTATAACAGCGGCGTTATGCGTCTTGGGGCGCACGTCGTGGGGTAGAATCAGAACCGTGTCTTGGTACCGCCCGGGCGGTACCATTCTTTTGGTATTCATGCACTATGAGAGGAAGCGCTATGGACCGCTCCGAAATCTTCGACAAGATCGCCGAGGTCGCTGCTGACGTTCTGGGCGTCGATGTTGCCGAAATTAGCGATGAGACCACCTTTGACGACCTCGATGCCAACTCGCTCGAGCGTTTGCAGCTGGTTACGGCCATCGAGGACGAGTTCAACCTCGAGATCGATGACGAGACTCTGCTCTCGCTTAACTCTGTCGCCGACGCCGTCGACGCGATCGAAAACGCCAGGGAGGCTTAGGTCTTGGCTTTGTCTGAACGACTTACGCGCGCCCAGGAAATTCTGGGCCACGAGTTCAATAATAAGGTGCTGCTGCGTGCGGCCCTTACGCATCCCTCGGCAGTCGAGGGCCAGCCGGTTTCTGCCAGCTATGAGCGCCTTGAGTTCTTGGGCGATTCCATTTTGGGCGCTGTGGTCGCACGCTCCCTGTTTGAGTCCTATCCGGAGTTTGACGAGGGCAAGCTCACACGCCTGAAGGTGTCGCTTGTCTCGGGCGCTACGCTGTCCGAGGTTTCTCACGAGCTGGGCATTGACGACATCATCATCTTTGGTGCCTCCGAGACCGGTACCGGTGCGCGCGGCCTGCATTCGGCCCTCGAGAACGTCTACGAGTCGCTCGTGGGCGCACTGTACCTGGATGCCGGCTGGGATGCCGCAGCGGAGTTTATCCATCGTACGCTTAAGCCGCATTTGGCTTCCGAGCGTGCCGAGCATCCTGCAAACCCCAAGTCGTTTTTGCAGGAGTGCGTGCAAGCCGACGGTCACGAGCCCCCGGCGTATAAGCTCGTTGGCTCCGAGGGCCCGGCGCATGCGCCCACCTTTACCGCCGTGGTGCTCATCGATGGCATTCGCCAGGGTCGCGGCACCGGTTCCTCTAAGAAGGAAGCCGAGGGAGCCGCCGCGCTCGAAGCGCTCGACCGCATGGGTTACACCACCAACGGCGTGATTCTGAACAAGAAGCACGTGTAAGCGAGGAACCGTGTATCTCAAGTCCCTCACGCTCAAAGGGTTCAAGTCGTTTGCCGACCGCGCCCATATGACGTTTGAGCCGGGCCTGACCGTCATCGTCGGTCCCAACGGCTCGGGAAAATCGAACATCTCCGACTCAATTCTGTGGGTCCTGGGCGAGCAGAGCGCCAAGCAGCTGCGCGGCCAGGCCATGGAGGACGTCATCTTCTCGGGCTCGTCAGCGCGCAAGCCGGTGGGTGTCGCCGAGGTCACGCTGGTGCTCGATAACTCGGACCATATGCTGCCCGTCGATTTTGACGAAGTCGCCATCACCCGTCGCATGTATCGCTCGGGCGAAAGCGAGTACCTCATCAACTCGAGTCCGTGCCGCCTGATGGACATTCAGGACATCCTGCACGATTCGGGCCTGGGCAAGGATACGCATTCCATCATCAGCCAGGGCAAGCTCGACGCCATTTTGCAGAGCCGCCCCGAGGAGCGCCGCGCCCTCATCGAGGAGGCCGCCGGCATCTCCAAGCACAAGCGCCGCAAGGAGCGTGCGCTCAAAAAGATTAAGTCGATGGACGAGCACCTGACGCGTGCCCGCGACATCAATAAGGAAATCGCCCGTCAGCTGCGACCGCTGGAGCGTCAGGTCGATCGTGCGCGCAAGTACAAAGAGTTGTCCTCGCGCGCGAACGAGCTTACGCAGATGCTGGCCGTCGATGAGCTGCGTTCGCTGCAGTCGCAGTGGAACGACCTGGAGAGCCGCTCCAAGGAGGGCGCGGCCGAGCTTGAGCTTGCGCAGTACCGCTTGGGCGAAAAGGAGCGCGAGCTCGAGAAGCTCCAGGTCATGCTCGAGGAAAAGGGCCTGTTTGTGGGCGACCTGGGCGAGCAACGCCGCCATATGCAAGATGTGGTCGGCCGCATTAACTCCGACATGCGCCTGCTCGAAGAAAAGGGCCACAACATGGTGTCGCGCCTGTCTGACATGCGCGGTCAGATTTCGAGCTCCGAGCATCAGCGTCGTCGCGTGGTCGAGGAGCTTGAGGACGCGCGTGCGCAGCTTGAGGAAGTGACCGGTGCGCATATGCAGGCCCAGGAGGACGTTGACGCCGCTGGTCCTGCCGCCGCCGAGCTCCACGAGCGGCGCGTGGCGCTCGACAATCAGATTTCGAAGCTTACGCGCGAACAACGCGATGTGCAGCGCGTAGCCGATAACGCCGCGCTCGAGCTCGCCAAGGTGAAGGATTCCTTGAGCAATGCCGAGGTCGAGGACAACATGTATGCCTCGCGCCTGGAGCAGATCGATGAACAGCTCGAGGAGGTCACGGCCTCGCTCGAGAGCCGTCGCGACCGCGCCGAGGAGCTTGAGGGCGCTCTTGAGGAAGCGCGCCAGGCCCAGGCCGATGCGCGTGAGGCCACCGAGGTCGCCCGTGCAGCCCTGAAGGACTTGCGTAATCGTGAGAGTGAGGCGCGCAACAAGCTGTCCGAGGTGCGCTCGGAGCTTGCCAGCCAAAAGAAACTCGATGCCCGCATGGCCGACAGCTCGCCGCTCGTGAGCCGTCTGGTGGGTGCGCTGGGCGATGATGTTTCGGGCCGCCTGGGTGACGTGCTCGAAGCCCCGCGCGAGCTTGAGGGCCTGGTTGAGCAATTGCTCGCCGGCGATATCGATGCGCTGCTGTTTGATGACGCCGCCACGCTTGAGCGTGCCGGTCGTGCGGCTCTGGACCAAAAGAAGGCCTCGGGCGAGGCACTGCTGGTGGCGCGCGGCGTGAGCGGCTCTACCGTCGCTGAGGGCGCTGCCGGTACCCGCCTGGTTGATCGTCTGTCCGTGCGCGCAGGCTACGGACCCGTCGTCGAGGCGCTGCTCGGCGGCTATTACGTAGTGGACGATCTTTCTGCCGCGCTTTCGGCGCCGGTCGTTGACGGCGTGACTTACGTGACCCCCGATGGCGCCCGCGTCGCCTGCGGCGGCCTGGTGCGTGTGGGCCTCGATGCCGGCGAGGCGTCGGGTGCTCTGGAGCGTAAGCGTCGCATTCGCGAGCTGGAGGGGCTTGAGCCCGATTTGGCCGCTGTGTTTGAGCATGTGTCGGATCAGGTCGTCGAGGCCAATGCGGCCGTTGAGGAAGCGCGTGCCGCTGAGGGCGATGCCGCCGGTGAGATTGCCCGCCTTGAGGGCGAGCGCCGCTCCCTGTTGTCCGAGATCGGCCGTCTGGAGCAAAGCGCCAACAATGCCGAGGTCGAGCGCGTGCGTATCTCCAAGCGCCGTGAGCAGGCTGCCGAGGCCGTTCGCGCCGCGCGCCCGCGCGTGGACGAGCTCACCCGTTCGCGTGACGAGGCCCGTGCGCAGGCAAGCGATCTGGGCTTGCAGATTGCCGAGGCCAACGACGAACTCGACCGCGTTCGCCGTGACGATTCCGAGGCTGCCGGCAAGCTCGCCGACGCCAAGGTTCGCCTAGCCCAGACGAGTGAACGCCTGCGTTCGCTGAAGGGCCGCGTGCCCGACCTGGAGCATCGTCTTGAGGGCATCGACCGTCGTATCCGCGGAACACGCCAGGCCTCGCGCTCGCTCGAGCTGCTGCGCCTGCGCGTCGATCCCATGCACGAACGCTATTCTGCCCTGTTGGAACGCGCGTCGGATTGGGCAGCGCGCCTGCGTGACCAGGCCTCTCTGGAGGAGGCGGACTCCGCTTCGCTCAAGAAGACCATCGAGGATGCCAAGGCAGAGGTTGCCCGCGCTAAGGAGCGAGTCGATACCGCCTCTGCCACGCAAAACGAGTTCAAGGTCGCGCGTGGCAAGCTCGAGGTGCAGGTCGAGGCTGCCATCAAGGCCATTACCGCCGATGGCACGACGGTGCTCGAGGAAGCGCTCATGCTTCCGGCGCCCACGGACCGCGATGCCGCCGAGCGCGAACTCAACCAGCTTGTGCGCCAGATCAACAACCTTGGTCCCGTTAACCAAGTTGCCATGGAGGAGTACGAGCAGCTCAAACGCCGCGCCGACTACATCGAGGAGCAGCTGGCCGATTTGGAGAGCGCGCGCAAGGCGCTCACCAAGATCACGGTGGCCATTGATCGCAAGATGCGCAAGGCGTTCCTGGTGACGTTTGAGAAGGTCGACGCGAACTTCCGCGAGATCTTCGCTATGCTCTTCCCGGGCGGCCAGGCTCATCTGGAGATGACCGATCCCGAGCATCCTGCCGAGACGGGTATCGAGGTCGTGGCGCAGCCGCGCGGCAAGCGCATCACCAAGATGATGCTCATGTCGGGCGGCGAGAAGAGCCTGACGGCGCTCGCCCTGCTCTTTGCCGTATACCGTACTCGCACGGTGCCGTTCTATGTGCTGGACGAGGTCGAGGCTGCGCTCGACGACGCCAACCTGTCCAAGCTCATCGGCGCGCTCGATGTGTTGCGTTCCGATACGCAGCTCTTGGTCATTTCGCATCAGCGCCGTACTATGGAGGACGCTGACGTCCTCTATGGCGTCTCGATGCAAGCCGACGGCGTCAGTCGCGTCGTCTCGCAAAAACTCGATCGCGAAACCGGAAAGGTCGTGAATGCATAATGGGATTCTTTGACGCTCTCTCGCGCGGACTTGAGCGCAGTCGCGAGGCCCTCAACGAGGTCTTTTACTTTGGCGGCGAGGTCGACGAGGATTTTTGGGAGGACTTAGAGGACACCCTCGTCATGGGTGACATGGGTGCCGAGATCGCCATTCAGGTCTCCGATGACCTGCGCGACGCCGCGGCCAAGAAGAACCTCAAGACCGCTCCGCAGCTTCGTCGTGCCCTGGCCGAGCAGCTCGAGCAGCACTTTGTGCCCATCGAGCGCGATCCGTTTTCCGATACGCCGAGCTGCGTGCTGTTTGTGGGCATTAACGGTGCCGGCAAGACCACTACGGTCGGCAAGATCGCGAGCGCCATGGCCGCCCGCGGCAAGAACGTGGTGATCGGTTCGGCCGACACCTTCCGCGCCGCCGCTATCGAGCAGCTCGATGTGTGGGGCCAGCGCGCTGGCGTACCGGTTATCAAGCGTGACCGCGGCTCCGATCCGGCGAGCGTGTGCTATGACGTGCTCGACGAGGCCGATAAGCGCGGCAGCGACCTGGTGCTTATCGATACCGCCGGCCGTCTGCACACGAGCCCTGAGCTCATGCGCGAGCTTGCCAAGGTGGTTAACGTGACGCGTAAGCGCGCCGCCAATATGGCCGCCGGTCCCATGCCGGTTTCGGTCGTGCTTGTGATCGACGCCGCGACGGGTCAAAACGGTCTGAACCAGGCGCTCGAGTTTAACGAGGCGCTGGGCCTGGACGGTATTATCATGACTAAGCTCGACGGCACGGCTAAGGGCGGTATCGCCATGGCCGTGGCCGAGAAACTCAAGCTCCCGATCCTGCGCGTGGGCGTGGGCGAGCAGGTCGATGACCTGCAGGAGTTCAATGCCAAAGATTTCTGCCGCGCCCTGGTGGGCGAGTCCAATTAAGGAGTGACTAGTGTTTGATTCCCTGAGCGATCGCCTCAACGACACATTTGACCGCCTGCGCGGCAAGGGCAAGCTGACCGAGGCCGATATTACTTCGGCCATGCGCGATATTCGCATGGCGCTGCTCGAGGCCGACGTTAACTTTAAGGTCGTCAAGGAGTTCGTCGCCAAGACCAAGGAGCGCTGCATGACCGCCGAGGTCATGGAGTCGCTGTCGCCGGCGCAAAACGTCGTCAAGATTGTGCTCGACGAGCTCACCGAGATGCTCGGCTCCACCGAGAGCAAGCTCGTCTTTAGTAACCGTATTCCCAACGTCATCATGCTCGTGGGCCTGCAGGGCTCCGGTAAGACCACGGCGGCCGTAAAGCTGGCCTACCTGCTCAAGAAGCAGGGCCGCTCGCCGTTGCTCGCCGCGTGCGACGTCTACCGTCCCGCTGCTGCCGACCAGCTGGCCACGCTCGGTGGCGAGATCGGCGTACCGGTCTTCCGCGGCGACGGTGCGCACCCGGTCGACATTGCCACGGGCGCCATCCAGGAGGCCGTCGACCATCTGCGTGACGTGGTCATCGTCGATACCGCCGGTCGTCTGCAGATCGACGAGCAGATGATGCAGGAGGCCGTCGACATCAAGAAGGCCGTCAAGCCCGACCAGGTGCTGATGGTCGTCGACGCCATGACCGGCCAGGACATCGTCAACGTCGTTTCGACCTTCGCCGAGCGCACTGACTTTGACGGCGTGATTATCTCCAAGCTCGACGGCGACGCCCGTGGCGGTGGCGCACTTTCGGTGCGTCAGGTGACCGGCAAGCCCATCAAGTTTGTGAGCATGGGCGAGAAACCCGATTCGCTTGAGCCGTTCTATCCCGATCGCATGGCCAAGCGCATTCTGGGTATGGGCGATGTTGTCGGCATCATCGAGAAGGCCCAGGAGGCAGCCGATGCCGAGCAGCTCGAGGCTGCCGAGCGTATGCTGCGCGAGGGCTTCACCATGAACGACATGCTCGACCAGATGAAAGCCGTCAAGAAGATGGGCGGCATGAAGGGGATCCTGGGCATGCTCCCCGGTGGCCAGCGCGCCCTCAACCAGATGGGCGGCAACCTGGACGAGGGTATCTTCGATAAGAACGAGGCCATCATCATGTCGATGACCAAGGAGGAGCGCCTGCGTCCCCCCATCATCAACGGCCAGCGCCGTGCCCGCATTGCCAAGGGCGCCGGTGTGACCCCCACTGAGGTAAACAGCCTTATGAAGCAGTGGGGCGAGATGAACAAGATGATGGGCCGCATGCGCACGATGGCCAATCAGGCGCAGGCCGGCGGCAAAAAGGGTAAAAAGGGTAAGAAGGGCAAGAAGATGCGCATGCCCAATATCCCCGGCCTGGACGCTATGGGTCTGGGCGGCATGGGCGGCCTGGGTACGGGCGGTCCCAAGTCCGATATGGAGCTGCTGCGCCAGATGGAAGCGCAGATGCGTAATAAGAAATAGGGCTGTAATTCCAGCTTGATATGGCAAAGGCCACTCGGAAGCTACCGGGTGGCCTTTGTTGTTGGCTTTGATTGTTGGGCTGCGCTTAGCGTCGTGCCCTGAGCTCGCGGTGCCGTGCCGTTAGTGGCAGCCGCAGCCCTCGTGGCCCTCGTGCTCGTGATGACCGTGGCAGTTGCAGGACTCGCCATGTTCGTGGGCGTGGTCGTGGTCGTGGCAGCCGCACGTGGCCTCGCCGTTCTGTGCGAGCGTGCCGGCGATAAGGGCCTCGACGCAAGCGTCGCAGCTGCCCTGGGCGCCTGCGTATACCGTGATGCCGGCTTGGGCAAGCGCGTTGATAGCGCCACCGCCGATACCGCCGCAGATGAGCGTGTCCACGCCGCCGTTGGCGAGCAGGCCCGCAAGGGCACCGTGGCCGGTGCCGCCGGTGCCCACGACCTGCTCGTTGAGTACCTTGCCGTCCTGAATGTCGTAGATCTTGAACTGCTCGCTGCGGCCAAAGTGCATAAAGATGTTGCCGTTGTCGTACGTGGTTGCCACCCTCATGTTGCCGATCTCCTTTGCTGGCCATGCGGCCGTCGTCGTGGTAATGGGGGAGTACGCGATGTTGCCGCCTTCGATGACGATCGCCCGTCCATTGACCAGCGCGTTTGCCACCTTGCGATGCGCGCGGCTGCAGATTGCCGCCACCGTGGCGCGGGCAATGCCCATGTGCTGGGCGACGGCCTCCTGATTGAGGCCTTCCAGGTCGCACAGCCGCAGGACTTCGAGCTCGTCGACCGTCATATCGATGGCGTCTCCGCTCGCCAGGCCGTCAGGGGTAAAGCCGCGGTATTCGGGGATGATCCCGACGCGGCGCAGTTTTTCGCGTCTTCCTGCCATGCGCACTCCTTATCTGACATATGTCAACAATAGAATAGCGAACGCGCAGAATTGCGCAAGGAATTTCTGCCATTTGTCAGAAAGTGAGGGCTTATGTTTGGGCTGTGGGGCCGCGTGCGCCTGGGCTACAATGAATCTCGCTTATAGACGACTGACAGGAGGGTCAATGAGCAAGGCTGATCAACAGTTTGTAGCCATGTGCCGCGATATTTTGGACCATGGCACCACCACCGAGGGCCAAAAGGTCCGCCCGGTGTGGGAGGATGGCACCCCTGCCTATACCATTAAAAACTTTGGCGTTACGGCGCGCTATGACCTGCGCGAGGAGTTCCCCGCGCTTACCCTGCGTCGTACGGCGCTCAAGTCCGCTATGGACGAGATCCTGTGGATCTATCAGAAGAAGTCCAATAACGTGCATGACCTCAACAGCCATATTTGGGATGAGTGGGCCGACGAGACCGGCTCCATCGGCAAGGCCTACGGGTATCAGATTGGGCAGAAGAGCCATTATGTCGAGGGTGACTTTGACCAGATGGACCGCGTGCTGTACGACCTTAAGCACACACCGTACAGCCGTCGCATCATGACGAACACCTATGTGTTTAGCGACCTGTCCGAGATGCACTTGTATCCGTGCGCCTACAGCGTGACCTATAACGTCACGCAGCGCCCACAGGACGACAAACCGACGCTCAACATGATTCTCAACCAGCGCAGCCAGGATATTTTGGCCGCGAACAACTGGAATGTGTGCCAGTACGCTATTTTGCTGATGATGGTCGCGCAGTCGGTCGATATGATCGCTGGCGAGCTGCTGCATGTGATCGCAGATGCCCACATTTACGACCGTCATGTCGATATCGTCCGCGAGCTTATCGAGCGTCCGCAGTTTGCGGCTCCCAAGGTAACGCTCAACCCCGATGTGCATGATTTCTACGCGTTTACGACCGATGATTTGATCGTCGAGGGCTATGAGCACGGCCCGCAGGTCAAGAACATCCCCATTGCGGTGTAGGCGACGCGCATGACGTGTAAGCTTTCTGCCATCGTCGCCGTGTGCGATGACTGGGGTATTGGGTGCGAGGGCGACATGGTCGTGTCCAACCGTGCCGACATGCGCCATTTTGTGGCGTGCACCAAAGGCTGTCCGGTCATTATGGGACGCAAGACGCTGCTGAGTTTTCCCGGCGGGCGTCCGCTTAAGAACCGTCGCAATATCGTGCTCACCCGCGACGAGGATTTTGCGCCCGAGGGTGTCGACGTGGTGCATGGCGTTGACGAGGCCTTGGCCGCCGTGGCCGATGAGCCCATTGCGTGGGTGATTGGCGGCGGCGAGGTATATCGACAGTTTTTGCCGTATTGCGTGGAGGCCGAGGTTACTCATAACCATTGCGTGCATGACGTGGATACGTACTTTCCCGATTTGGATGCCGATCCCGCGTGGGAGATTGCGCGACGTGGCGGTGTTGCCACGATTGCCGCGGGCGAGGGTGACGAGGGTCTCGATTATGAGTTCGTGACGTATCGTCGCGTTGAGGCGTAAATCGTCTGGCGTGAACGGTATCATCGGATTATTTGAATGCATGGGGCGGCGCTTAGCGTCGCCTCGTTTGGTATAGATGTGCTGTAAAGAAAGGTGCGGGCTGGCTGCTATGACTGATGCCGTTGAGGTGCTGCGAATCGATTCGCTCGAGGACGAGCGGCTCGATGCCTACGTGCGACTGACCGAGCGCGAGCTGCGCTGCGTGCTGGAGCCGCAAAAGGGCATCTTTATCGCCGAGAGTGCCAAGGTTATCGAGCGCGCGGTGCGCGCCGGATACGAGCCGGTGAGCTTTCTTTTGGGCGAACGCTGGCTCGACCAGATGATGCCGCTGTTTGAGCGCCTGGCGGTACGCGAAGGTGCGGGCCCGGTTCCCGTGTTCGTGGCCTCGATGGAGCTTATGGAGCAGCTGACGGGCTTTAACGTGACGCGCGGTGCGCTCGCGGCGTTCCGTCGCCCGCGTCAGATTCCGGTTGATGAGTTCTTGGGCGGCGTCGTCGAGGCGGCGGGGGAGCGCCCGGTGCGTGTATGCGTGCTCGAGGGCATTGTCGACCACACCAACGTCGGCGCGATTTTCCGCTCGGCCGCCGCGCTGAACGTCGATGGCATTTTGGTGAGCCCCACTTGCTGTGACCCGCTGTACCGTCGCTCGGCCCGCGTGAGCATGGGCACGGTGTTCCAGGTGCCCTGGACGCGCATTGGCAGCGAAGCGCGCGTATGGCCGCACGATGGGCTGGCGGCGCTGCACGATGCCGGCTTTTCGTGTGCTGCCATGGCTTTGACGGATGATTCGGTGTCGTTGGACGATCCCGCGCTGCAGGAGATTGACCGCCTGGCAATCTTTATGGGCACCGAGGGTGCTGGCTTGGGCGCCAAGACCATTGCAGGCTGCGACCGCGCCGTGCGTATTCCGATGGCGCATGGGGTCGATTCGCTCAACGTGGCCGCGGCAAGTGCTGTCGCCTTTTGGCAGCTGTGCCCGCATGTGAGCAATGAGTATCACTACCAGCCGGGTTTGTATCACTAGACAGATGTTTCGCACCGGGCTCTGGTTTGGGGTGTATCGGTCGACGCCGGTCGGTGCTAAGCTGCTATTGGCTTTGGTCTTAAATTGCCGTTTTGTTGTTTGACGTACGCTAGTGGGGAGGGCGTGTGGCTAAGAAATCTACGGCTATCGATGTAACGCAGGGCGTTATTTGGCAGCAGCTGCTGTCGCTGTGCGTCCCCATCTTCTTTAGTTCGTTTTTTCAGCAGGCATACACGCTTATCGGTACCTATATCGTCGGTCAGTTTGGCGGCAAGCTCGCGCTGGGTGGCATTCAGGCCACGATGGTGCTTACGGAGCTCTGCATTGGTTTTTGCGTCGGTGTGGGTGCTGGCTGCGCGGTCATTACAGGCCAGTTTTTTGGCCAGCACGATGACGAGCGCCTGAGCCGATCGGTCCATACGGCCATGACGCTCGCGCTGGCGGGCGGCATTGTCATTTCCGTTCTGGGCATGGTGTTTGTCGAGCCGATGCTTGTGTTGATGAATACACCGCATGAGCTGCTGGCCGAGGGTGTGGCGTATGCCCGTTGCTACTTTGCCGCCATGTTTGCAGCGCTGCTGCTCAATATGGGGACGGCGCTGTTGCGCGCCGTGGGCGACACGCGCGGTCCGGCGGTCATTATTGCCTCCGGCTGCTTCGTCAACGTCGCATTCGACATTCTCTTTGTCGCCGTGCTGCACATGGAAGCACTGGGCTGCGGCATCGCGGTGGCGCTGACTATCTGCACCAATGCCACGATGATTGTGATCCGCATGATGCGCGCTCCGGGGGCGTGGCGTCTTTCGCTCTCAAAGCTCGGTATTGACCCCGGTATCTGCAAGAGCATGCTTTCGTGCGGTTTGCCGCTGGGCGTTCAGTCTGCGGCGTATTCGATCTCCAACGTTTTGATTCAGGTGTCGGTCAACTCGTTTGGAGCCGATGTCACGACCGCTTGGGGCCTTTCCGGCCGCCTGGACGGCATTATCTGGATGGTGACCGAGGCGCTTGGCGTGTCGATTACCACGTTCTCGGCGCAGAACTTTGGTGCGCGCAATTACGATCGCATGCGAAAGGGATACCACACGTCGCTCGTGCTGTCGTTTATGCTCATTGGTGGCCTGTCTGCCGTGCTGCTTGTGTTCTCGGGTCCGTTGTCGCGTTTGTTTATCGACGATGCCGCGATTTCGGCCTACACTACGACGATTCTTCATTTCATCGCGCCGTTCTACGCGATCTTCTCGATTATCGAAAACGCGTCGGGTTCCATCCGCGGCGCCGGCGTGAGCTTGCAGCCTATGATGCTCACGATCTTCGGCACGGTCGTGCTCCGCGTGGCGTGGGTGTTCGCGATTATGCCGCTCGACCCCTCGCTTGAGCATCTGCTGCTGGTCTACCCCGTAACCTGGGTAATCACCGCCTCGATGTTCACCGTCTACCATCACAGCGGCAACTGGCTAGGTCGCGCCACCGCCTAACCCGGCACTTGGGGACGTTCCCCGGCACTTGGGGACGTTCCTTTTCTGCCGGCACTTTGGGACACTCCTTGTAAAGCTGTTTTGCCGTTTTCGGAGTATCTGCCTGACTTGCCTTGTAAACTGTCAGCACGGGCTTAGCAAATTAGATCGTCCGCGCCTATCAGATGTTGCCCGGTGGGTTTGTGATGGGAGGGCGATATGCCAAGAACGGGTAGAGTCGTTTCGTTAACAGGCTATAACCATATAATCGCACGCGGTAATGGCGGCATCTGCATCTTCGAAGACGATGAAGATCGCTATCGGATGCTCACGCTGTTCGAGGATAAGCTTGTTGGGAATGGTATCGGCGTTACTGCGTGGTGCCTCATGTCGAACCATTTTCATCTCATGGTTGATGACCCTAACGGAAGAATCTTATCTTGCATGAGCGGCATCCTTACCTCGTATGTCAAATACTTTAATCATAAAACCGATCGTGTCGGGCATTTGTTTCAGGATCGGTTTAAGAACATTCCAGTTGAGAACGATATCCAGGCAATTGCGCTCGCTGATTACATCCATATGAATCCCGTTAAGGCGGGTGTTTCGGCTGTCGATAATTATCGCTGGTCCAGCTATCGAGCATATGCGTATGGTTATGATGGGTTTGGGTTTTGCGATCCTGGCATTGTGCTGGACCTCGTGGGCGGATCGCTCGAATATCGGCATTATCTTGATGAGCGACTAGAGAGCGCGCCTTATGATGCCGAGCCCCGTCCTCGTGTTCTCGACGATGATGTGCTTAAAATCGCGAAGGAGATTGCTTTGCCTGTTTCTCTTTCCGACATTAAGGCGATGACTCCAGCCGAGCGTAGGCCGATTCTTTGTAAAATGCGGAAATCAGGCCTTACGGTTAATCAAATTGTAAGGGCGGTTGGTCTTGGCCGCGCAACGGTTGCGAATGGCACGTCGGGTTGGCGTGAGTTTTAGGGCCCTGATTTTGCTCTTTCCCAAGAAAGAGTGTCCCCAACGACTAGACATTCAAGAACGTCCGCAATGACTAGTATTCGATGCCTTGGCGGGCTAGGAGGCCTTCGTCGAAGTAGTGTTTGACGGGGCGCATTTCGGTTACTAGGTCGGCAAGGTCGGCGAGGGGCAGCAAGCCGCGGCCGGTGAGCACGAGCTCCGTGGTGGTTGGTTTCATCGCGATCAACGCTTCGACATCTTTGCGCGTCACAAAGCCCCGTCGCATGGCTTCTCCCAGCTCATCCAAGATCAGCACGTCGACCTGGCTAATCTTCTCGCGCGCCAGCTCCATGATCTGTGCGGCACAGGCTTCGGGCGTGTCGCGGTCGGCTTGTACGATGCGTAACCCCAATCGAGGCGCTGCGTCATGTTCGGCGCAGTGTAGCTTCTTGGCAAACTGAAGCATGAGCACGTTAAGTCCATAGCCCGTGGCGCGCAGCGCGAGCCCCAGCGCAGCCGTCGTCTTGCCCTTGCCGTCGCCCGTATAGATTTGAACCTTGCCGACTTCCAGTGATGCCATCTCTGTCCTTTCGTGCCCGGCGTCGGTTTATCGCCGTCCGGGTTGGGTATTCTAGAAAACATTATCAACCCCAGTAGATGGAGTTCAAGCAGATGGAGATGGATGACAACAAACGTAGACGGAATATGATCCTCTACGTGCTCATCGCCTTCGTCGTCTACCTCGTGCTCTCGACCGTTCTGTTTCCCAACATCGGTCACACGCAGCAGATTACGAAGACCGATTACTCGACGTTTGTCAAAGCGCTCGATAAGAAGAGCGTCGACAAGGTCGAGTACAATACGGACGATTACACGATTTATTACACCAAAAAGGGCGAGGACGAGAACATCGCCTACAAGACGACCGGTGTGCCGAATGATGCGGGCTTTACCGATCGTGTGCTTGAATCCGGTGCGTCCCTGGAGTCCGTCGTTCCCGATAAGAACTCGGGTCTGATGACCTACTACCTGCTCACGCTTATTCTGCCCATGGCGATTTTCTTCCTGATCGGCTGGTGGCTCAACCGCCGCATGAAGAAGGCTATGGGCGATGACGGCCCGTCGATGAACTTTGGTGGCGGCGGTTTTGGCGGCGGCGGACTGGGCAAGTCCGGTGCTCGCGTGATCGCCTCCAAGGACGTGGGCGTGACCTTTAAGGATGTCGCTGGCCAGGAAGAGGCCAAGGAATCCCTCAAGGAGGTCGTCGACTTTCTGGAGAAGCCGCAGCGCTACGAGGAAATCGGCGCCAAGCTGCCGCGCGGTGCCCTCCTTGTTGGCCCTCCGGGTACCGGTAAAACCCTGCTCGCCAAGGCTGTGGCCGGCGAGGCGGGCGTGCCGTTCTTTAGCATTTCGGGCTCTGAGTTCGTCGAGATGTTCGTCGGCCGCGGTGCCGCCAAGGTTCGTGACCTGTTTAAGCAGGCCAAGGAAAAGGCCCCGTGCATCGTCTTTATCGATGAGATTGATACCATCGGCAAGAAGCGCGATGGCGGCGGCTTTAGCGGCAACGACGAGCGCGAGCAGACGCTCAACCAGCTGCTGACCGAGATGGACGGCTTCGATAACCACAAGGGTATTGTCGTTCTCGCTGCTACCAACCGCCCTGACAGCCTTGACCCGGCCCTGTTGCGCCCCGGTCGTTTTGACCGCCGCATTCCCGTTGAGCTGCCCGACCTGACCGGCCGTAAGAACATTCTTGAGCTGCATGCCAAGAGCGTGAAGACGCAGCCGCCGATCGACCTGACCGCGATTGCCCGCGCCACGCCCGGTGCCTCGGGCGCCGACCTGGCCAACATCATCAACGAGGGCGCCCTGCGTGCCGTCCGCGAGGGTCGCAAGCGCGCCACGCAGGACGATTTTGAGGAGTCGGTGGAGGTCGTCATCGCCGGCCAGCAGCGCAAGTCCACGGTGCTGTCCGACCACGAGAAGCAGGTCGTGTCCTACCACGAGATCGGCCATGCCATCGTTGCTGCCCGCCAGAAGGGTTCTGCGCCGGTCACGAAGATCACCATCGTGCCGCGCACGAGCGGTGCTCTGGGCTACACCATGCAGGTCGAGGAGGATGAGCGCTTCCTGACCACGCGCCAGGAGGTGCTGGACAAGCTCGCCGTCTATTGCGGCGGACGTGCCGCCGAGGAGCTTATCTTTGGCGAGATGACGACCGGCGCCGCCAACGATATCGAGCAGGCCACCAAGCTCGCCCGTAACATGGTGACGCGCTTTGGTATGTCCGATGAGTTTGGCATGATGGCGCTCGGTACCGTTCAGAATGCGTACCTCAACCAGGACACGTCGCTCACCTGCGCCCCCGGTACGGCCGAGCGCGTGGACGCGATTGTCGCCAAGCTGATCGAGGATGCGCACGATCGCGCTCTGCAGATCCTGAAGGAGAACAAGTTCAAGCTCCATGAGCTGGCTCGTTATCTGTACAAGAAGGAGACCATCACGGGCGAGGAGTTTATGAATCTCCTCACGCGCGAGAATCCGCTGATGCCGAAGCAGCAGTAATACTGGTTGTGCAGTGTCAATCGCCCCATTTGAGTGTTTATCTCAAATGGGGCGTTTTGCGTGGGGAGAGTTGTATATGAAGATCGTGGTAAGTGCCTGCTTGATGGGCGAGAGCTGCAAGTATAACGGGCTCGACAATTACCATCGCGAGCTGGTCGAGGCCTGCGAGCGTACAGGGACTGAGGTCCTCTTGGTGTGCCCTGAGGTCTTTGGGGGCCTGCCCACGCCGCGCAAGCCGTCCGAGATTGTGAACGGCGAGGTCCGTACCTGCGAGGGCACCTCAGTCGATCGCGAGTTTCGCCTGGGTGCCGAGCGCGCGCTCGATATGTGCGAGCAGGCGGGCGGGCCGTCCCAGATCGCTGCGTGCATCCTGCAGGACCGTAGTCCCTCGTGCGGCGCGGGCCGTATCTACGACGGAACCTTCAGCGGCACGCTCACTCCGGGCAACGGTGTTTTCGTCGACCTGCTCCTGCGCCACGGCTACCGTGTGATCCCGGCAAGCGAGTTTGATCCCAGCATGTTGGAACATTGCCCACAGCACTCGAACCCAACACTTTCTCACGGGTGACCGTTTTGGCATCATCCGTGAATTTGATATTGAGTTCGACCCGTTCATCAAAGAAGTAGACCGAGTTGACAGGCGCCGTACCCAGGCAGTCCCTCCCCGCGGCCCTCTCGCAGGAACGCGTACAAGGCCCTCCCGTCTCTTGCGCCCCTCCTGCCCCAAACCCTGCTAGGAACGAGTGCAGCAAACTGAAATTTTAAATTAGTCTTTGCCAATAACCTTTGAACCTTCACCATCAATTACAATTCCCTGACGATTGTTAATTGGGCATAGATTCAAATCCGAAAACTCAGTCATTATTTTCTCGGTAA
>CAJKQY010000040.1:0-17845 GCA_905202145.1 uncultured Collinsella sp. | reverse complement strand
GCTTGCGCTCGCGCCGCCAAGCGCGCCGGCGCGCACCTCATCTATGTGCCGGCTCTGAACTACCGGCGCGGCGAGGCGGTTATCGCCGGCCAGAAGAACGCCGCTGCCGAGCAGGCCGGCTACCCCAAGGGCTGCATTCCCATCATGCCTGTGGCCGATCACGAGGCCGTTGGCGGCGCGCGCGAAGCGGTCGTCGATGCCGACGTGTGGAAGTATGCTGCTGAGGGCAAGCCGCTTTTGGCCGAAAGCCTCGGTGCTATGGAACGGGCTTCCGAAGAGGGGGCGCTGCTCGATGTCGGCTCCCATGTGCCCATTACCAACGGGCTCTCGCTGGCTGTCGCTAGCGAGTTCGGGGCCGCGCGCGTGTGGCTCTCGCCGGAGCTCACGCTGCGGCAAATCGAAGAGGTTGCCAAAGATGCCCCGGTGGAGCTGGGCGTGCTGCTCATCGGCGCCCAGGAACTCATGGTCACCGAGCACTGCATGCTCATGAGCCAGGGCCCCTGCGACGAGAACTGCGCCGAATGCCCGCGTCGCAAGAGCCCCCATGTGCTGAAGGATCGCAAGGGCTACGAGTTCCCGGTCGTCACCGACGCCATGGGCCGCAGCCACCTCTACAACGCGGTGGAACTGGATATCGCCTCGTCGATGCCCGAGTTGCTCGCGGCCGGTATCTCCTCCTATATGGTGGACGCCACCCTCATGAACGCCGAGGAGACGGCCCACGCCGTGGGACGCGCCATTCGTGCCCTGCATGTGGCCCAAAACGACGGCAACGCCATCGCGAAGATGCCCAACACCACCTCCGGCCACCTCTACCGCGGCGTCTCGTAGCGGCTGTCTTGGCTCGCTCTCTAACACTTTATAAGCCATTCTAAAAAATAATTTAGATTGAGTTAGAGAAAGTTAGAAAGAGGCTCAGGCAAATGATGCTGCATCGGCCTGAGCCTCTTTTGAAGCAGCGGCAGAATCGCGACAAAGCATTATGCTCAACAACATAATGTTTTGCTGCATAATGTTTCAACTCTTTGGTGGCTGTAATTGCGGACAATTTTCTCCAGTTCTGGTTCCAGTTCGTCCAGCCGGGCCTGAGCTATCTGGAGTCGGGTCATGGGGAGTTAGTGCTCGACCGCCTGAAGAAGAGCTTATTGACCGCCATGTCGCCTACGTCTACGAGGACGTGTGCCGCGCGCAGCTCTGGGATCTTTCGGCCCAAGGAATTGTGCCGGTGTTTCTGGAAAAGGTAGGCCGTTGGTGGGATGCCAAGGACGGGGAGATCGATATCGTAGGACTTTCGGAGGCGGACAACGCCATCGTGTTCGGAGAGTGCAAATTCAAGAGAACTCCCGTTGGTGTCGACGTGCTAACCAACTTGGAAGAGAAGAGCCGTCGCGTGAAATGGGGCGACCCCGATCGTCAGGAGTATTTCGTGCTCTTCAGCATAAGCGGATTCAGCGACGCGCTGCATCGAGTCGCTGATCAGCGTAGTAACGTGATTCTCGCAGAGTGAACGCTGTCCTTGCGCAAATCGAAAGGCGCCCCGGTAGATGCCGGGGCGCAATGGGGGAGGGCTTTGTGCGCTGTGCCTAAATTCCGGCAGCCATATTTTTGCCCGCGACGTAACCGTAGTACATTGCCAAAGAGTGAGACATGCCGCTCATAGTGGGAATGTAGTTAACGGAGAATCTCTCGCCCTGGGCGTTCCCGGCAACGTAGAGGCCGGGAATGATTTCGTCGTTCTCATTGAAAACATGACACTCTTCGTCGCCTACAAGTCCCATGAGGGTGACAAGATTAACGTTCATGCCGCCCTGAAATGCGTAGAAGGGGCCGTTCTCGATGGGGAACATACGATTCGCCGGCTTGCCGAAGTCGAGGTCTTTTCCGTTGTGGGCAAGCTCGTTATAACGCTCGATGGATGCTCTGGCTGTCGCTGTATCGGTGAGGTTTTCGAGTTTCGAAAGGAGCTCGTCGATGGTTTCCCCTTTGATGATGCTGAAGGGCCCCTCTGCCTGGCAAGCTTGTTCGATGGCGTCTCGCGTAACGTAGGGGTGTACGTCATTGATGAGCAGGTTTTCCGGCGTCGGTGTGTCTACCACATAATTTGTTGATGCAAAACGGGGCTGGAATGCCTGAAGTTGTTCGGGCCATTTCGCGTCGAATATTGTGTAGAAAGCCTTGCCAGGAATGCGCTCGGCAGCGCTCTGGAATTGGAGTGCGCTGATATCCTCGTTGGTGAAGCGCTTGCCCGTCAGGGTCAGACTGAGATAAGGGGCAGCGCCGATGGTCGACATGGCTCCCATGTAATGTACCATAGGAGCGGCTTTCTGCTGAAGTTTTCCACCAGCCCAGACGCCCATCTTCTGGCAATCGCCTGTGTTGGTGAAATTGCCTTCCGCATCCATATCCGACCACATGTTCTGAATGCCGTTCAATACCAGATCGGGCGCGTAGTAGGCATTCATCTCGGGATTGTTGGAAATGTCGCCACCTGCAAGCAAAACGCCGTTGTTTGCCATGATTTTCTTGTAGGCTCCGGTTTCCGCATTGCGAACGAATACGCCTGTAACCCTGTTGTCTTCTTTGATGAGCTTCTCGGCGAAATGGCTGGTGTAGCAGACAGCGCCCGCCTCCTCCGCCTTTTGCCAGTTTGCTGCGAGGACGGGCTGCTGGGACGGGTTGAACGATACGCTGCTCTGGAACTCCTTGACGCGCTCCTTCGAAAGATCGAAGCCTTCAGGGAGCGGATAATAGCGAACCCAAATGGAGCAATCGTTTTCAGATTCGACGGCGGGCAGCGGATCGGTCGATCTTTCGCTGATAAACAAATCGGGCTTAGCGGCAATAAACCAATCGAACACCTCCCCGTTGTTGTACGCCCATTTGCTGAGCAGGGCGCGATTCGGATAGTACTGGCATTCCGTCATGACCGCCTCAACGACTTCGTCGGGATCGACGTAGTTGGCCTGTCCAACGCCGCGCTCCCAACGCTTGTTGGTCTCGCCTCCAATGACGGCCCATTGACCACTGCGGCAGACAGCTGTGTGGTCGGCTTTCTCGACAACGATGACCGATGCGCCTTCTTCGGCTGCAGCGCGTGCAGCGCAAGTGCCGGCTGTGCCGCAGCCCACGATGACCACATCGGCTGTCAGCTCCTCTTCGATGTTGGTGGGGTCGGCGGGTTCGGTTGGAAGCCATGTGAGTTCGCCATTTGCCTGAGCATCGCCAATGTGCAGAGGCTCTCCGGTCTCGGCGAGGGCATCGTCCCCGTCGCCTTGATCCTTGGATGCGTTTCCGTTGGGCTGTGGCGCGCATCCTCCGAGAAGGCCTGCGCTCATTCCCGATACGGCGAGGGCTCCCAATCCGGCGCCCTTGAGAAAACCGCGCCTCGAAAGCTGCTCTTGTTTCATGTCTCTCCTCCTTTGTTGTGTTGCGACCCGCAGAGGCGGGGTGCGCTTAAAAGCCATCGCGGCTTTGCGCACCGAGGATTATGGGAGAGGTTGGTTGGGAGCACGATGCCCATAATTGGTAATTTTCGTGCCAAGATGAATAAACGTTTTGGGTAATCTTTGCAAAATGCCTGATAGGCCTCCTACCAATTGAATACGAATTGCAAGATAATACAGGCTATGAACGCTATGCCACAAGCTGACTCAAATCCGGTCTATGCAAAGAACCTCATGATTCTCAGTGCGGTAGTTGCTGGGAAGGCGGTCTTATCGGTCGCGATTTTTACCATTGTTCGCGACATTATGGCCACTGACATTATTGCTTCCTGCGTATTAGTGGTCGCTATCATTCTGCTCGTTCGCGGCGGTGTGCTCCGTTCTTCCAGAGAAATGGAGATAGGCGATTCTTCTCACCCGCTGGAAGACGTCGTTTCGGCTCTTAAAGCCATGGCTATTCCTCTTGCAGGCTGCTTGGTGTGCCAATGCTCTTTGGGGATAGGCTGGGCGGCGATGCTATTTGGTCGCCTTAGCGTAGTCCTCCAAACGCCCGAGAGCTTTTACTGTGTTATCGTGGGTGCTCTGCTTTGCGCACTTTGCTTGGTTGCCGCTCGCGGTCATATCAAGAGTATTGTGAATTTTCGTTATTACGCCATTCTTGCGTGCCTGCTGCTTTTAGTTGTGCCTTGGATTGGTGCCGATCTGTCTGGAGAGGCCCAGGTGATAAGCACGGCGACTCCTTGGGGTTTTTCCGAGTCGCTTTTATCGGTTATAGTCATTGTCGATCTGGTCGGTGTCGGTCGGCGGACTTTCTACGTGACGGGACTCGTCGTTATTGCCTTCAACGTACTGGCTTGGTTTGCTTCTGGTGCGTGTCTCGTGCTGTTCGGTGACGAGGTTGCAAATGTCCTCTGGCGTTCTAGCCTCATTGTGCTGATAGCCCTTAGTGCCCTTGAAATACTGCGCGATTATCGGCTTTTGGAGAAGCGGCTTGATGAAACTTCCTCTCGGAAGGTTACTGACGAGCAGCTTGTTGAATACCGACTGACGAATCGTGAAAAAGAGGTTCTCCTTTTTCTTGTGCAGGGAAGGCGCGCTGCGTGGATTGCCCAAAAACTTTATATTAGCGACAATACAGCGCGAGCGCATGTGAAGCACATATATCAAAAGCTGGGCGTGCATAGCCGGGAAGAACTTCTCGACTTCATCGAGTCGCTCAAATGAGCCTGTTTCCTCGATTGCGCCTTGTGCGCAACGCCATGAGCCTAGCCAAAAGGATATTGCCCTGAATGCACCTTTAAGCCGCCTTAGGTACGGCAGGGGCAGCTTTGGCCTGTCTGGCTGGCTGCGTCCCAGCAGCATCGGCTTCTAAGGATCTTTCCGACACAGGGGAGACGACGGTTGCCGAGAAATACTCATGGGAGATGTCCCCCGAGCCCATTACTGATATTGTCGAGGCCAAGGATTTCGATGTTGTGATCATTGGTGCCGGCGTGTCGGGCACATCTGCCGCTGAAGCAGCATCGCGCGAGGGAGCGAAGGTTGCTGTTTTGGAACAGTCCGGATCGTTTACCAGTTTGGATATGGACTGCGCGCATAACCGAGGAGCTATGCAGACGCTGCTCGCGCCATTCCGATGGGCTGTCAAGGTTTGAGAAAGGATTGTCTCCCATAGTGAAATTGTCTGGACTTTGATCGCTGTACTGAAAAACGAGGGTGTCAGTACGGGCGTCGGCCTTTTTAACGATGTGCTTTCGCCGCGCACCGACGCAGTGCCGCTCTCAGTCGACTGGCTCCTATTCGCCATTGCGGTAAAGTGTGGCGGACATTGCCAGGACTTCATCGAGCTGCTTGACAGAGTCGATTTGGTTGGGTGTTTTCTGCGCTATAATTTCTTGAACTTGCAAGCGACACGCAGAGAGGTACCCATGCTTACTCCTGAGGAACAACTGCACATTATCAAATCCGGTACGGCCCAGATCGTACCCGAAGCGGCGCTTTTGGAGAAGCTCAAGCGCGGCGTGCCGCTGAACGTGAAGCTTGGGGTCGATCCGACGGCCCCCGATATCCATCTGGGTCACGCGGTGCCCCTGCGCAAGCTGCGCCAGTTCCAGGATCTGGGGCATCAAGTGACCCTCATCATCGGCGACGGCACGGCGCTCATCGGCGATCCGTCTGGGCGCAACTCGACCCGCCCGCAGCTTTCTCGCGAGCAGATCAAGGCGAACGCGGAAACCTACGTCAACCAGGCATTCAAGATCCTCGACCCCGAGAAGACGACGCTTCGCTACAACTCCGAATGGATCTTGTCGCTGAACATGGAAGAGCTCTTGAAGCTCATGGCGCAGTTCACGGTCGCCCGCATTCTCGAGCGCGACGATTTCCATAATCGCTACACCTCGAACCTGCCAATCAGCCTTCATGAGTTCATGTACCCGGTCATGCAGGCTTATGACTCCGTCGTTATCAAAGCTGACGTCGAGCTCGGCGGCACCGATCAGCTCTTCAACCTGCTCGCTGGCCGTGAGCTCATGGAGAAGATGGGCATGGAGCCGCAGATCGCGCTTACCATGCCGCTGCTCGAGGGCACCGATGGCGTGCGCAAGATGTCCAAGTCCTACGGCAACTACATCGGCCTGACCGATGCTCCCAAGGATATGTTCGGCAAGACCATGTCCATCCCCGACGAGATGATCGGCAAGTACTATCGTCTGGCCAGCTCGCTCACCCCGGCCGAGGTCGACAAGATCGACGCCGCCCTGGCCGACGGCTCTGCCGATCCCTATGAGCTCAAGCGCGCACTGGGCCGCGACCTGTGCGACACCTATCACGGCGCCGGTGCCGGTGACGAGGCTCAGGCCGAGTTCGACCGCGTGTTCAAGGAGGGCCAGCTTGCCGACTTCCCCGAGAAGCATGTCGAGCTGACCGTCAACGACGAGGGCCAGATCTACCTCGCAGGCCTGCTTAAGGACCTGGGCCTTTCGGCGAGCGCCGGCCAGGCCCGTCGCGACATCGACGGCGGCGGCGTCAAGATCAACGGCAAGGCCGTGGCTCCCAAGAGCTACAACATCGACCCGAGCGCCCTCAAGCTGGGCGACACCCTCTCCGTAGGCAAGCGCAAGGGCTTTAAGCTCATTTAGTTACGCGGTTTTACCAAACCGCGTAACCGCTCGACGCTGCGCGGGCCGCATTTGGACAATCTGACGTTCAACTTCAAGGGCGCGACCAGAAGGTCTGCGCCCTTTCGTTTCACGTCACCCTGTCTCAAATGCGGCCCGCTCGCTGGCGCTGCCAAAACATCGGCGTTTTTGTTGTCGGGACGGCAGTTAGTAGTTGTTGGGTAGTCGTTGGGGACGTTCTTGAATGACTAGTCGTTTAAGAACGTCCCCAACGACTACCCAAGGCGGCCTGTCCCCATTGCACCGAGTGGCGTGTGCCGTTAAGCGGAGGGGCGTATTGCCGACCTATCGTTTGGGCATACAATTGCTATTGGCTTGCTGCGGTGAAGGCTCGTCCGCTCCGCAGTTATTTCTACAGTTAAAGGAGAATGTATGTCCGTTGAGGTCATGAGGTCTGTGATCGAGGCTGCCGAGGGTCGCGTGCCCGTCGACACGCTGTTTACCAATGCGCAGATTGTCGACGTGTACGGTCAGCGCGTGGTGCCCGGTAGCGTTGCCGTCAAGGACGGCGTAATCGTCGGCGTGCTCTACGACGGTCGCGACGATGCCGCCGGCACCTACGAGGCGACCGAGGTCATTGACTGCCAGGGTCGCTATCTCGCCCCCGGTTTTATCGACGGACATCTGCACATTGAGTCCTCGAACATCCGCCCCGCCGAGTATGCGCGCATGGCGGCAACGCGCGGCACCACCACTGCCATTGCCGACAGCCACGAGATCGCCAACGTAGCGGGGCTCGACGGCCTGCGCTTTATGATCGAGGACGGTCGTCGCGCGCCCATTTCCATCAAGTACATGATGCCCTCGTGCGTGCCCGCGCTGCCCGATGAGCAAGCGGGCGCCGTCATTACCGCCGCCGATATGCAAGCGTTTTTTGCCGAGCATCCGGGCGACGTCTTTGGTCTGGGCGAAATGATGAACCTGCCGGGCGTCTTTATGGCCGATTCCGAGACCTGTGCTCGCATCGACGCCGCTAACCAGACGCCGTCCAAGCAGGTCGACGGCCATGCGCCACTTGTTGCCGGTAAGGACCTCAATGCCTATGCCGCAGCGGGTATTATCGCCGACCACGAGTCGACGATTTCCGAGGAGGCGCTCGACAAGCTGTCCCGCGGCATGTATGTGATGCTGCGTGAGGGTACGTGTAGCCACGACCTGGCCAACTTGTCGCCGATGCTGCTGGAGAATCCCGCGCGCGCTCGCCGCTGCTGCTTTGCGACTGACGACCGCGCTCCCTCAGATGCGCTTTCGACCGGTATGATCGACAATGCCTGCCGCGTGGCTATCGAGGCCGGTATTGACCCCGTGGTTGCCATCTCTATGGCGTCCCTGTCCACGGCCGAGGCGTTTGGCCTGGACCACGGTTGCCGCGACCCGCACGAGCTGCGTGGCGCCATCGCCCCGGGCAAGCGTGCCGACCTGCTGGTGCTCAACGACCTGACGTTTGCCACGGCTCCGCATCGCGTGTATGCCGCCGGTGCTCTGGTGGCGCAGGACGGCACCTTTGTGGGCGAGATCGCACCCGAGATGGTCGAGGTTGCGGCCCTTGCCGATGAGCTGCGTGCTTCCGTTAAGCTGCCGAAGCTATCGCTCGATGTGTTCGACTATGCCTTTAAGCCGGGCGAGGCCGTGATCGACGTGGTGCCGGGCAAGGCCATCACGGGTATGGCTCGTCCCGAGAACGCCGAGGGCCTGCGCCGCATTATGCTGATCGAGCGTCACGGTCGCGGCGTGTCGCTGCAGGCCGAGGGCGCCGATGGCGACGGTCCCGCCGGCATGGGGCTCGTTGGCAAGCATATCGGCCGTGGCTGGGTGCGCGGCTTTACCATCACGGGCGGTGCCATCGCCTCGACGATCGGCCACGATTCGCACAACGTGTGCGTGGTGGGCGACAACGCGGCCGATATGATGGCTGCCGTCGAGGCTGTTGGCCAGGGCGGCCACGTGCTGGTGCGCAACGGCGAGGTCGTGGCGCGTATTCCGCTGGCGCTTGGTGGTCTGATGAGCGAGGGCACGGCCGAGGATGTCGCCGCGCAGCACGATGACTTTATGGTCAAGGCGCGCGCCATGGGCATCGAGCCGCCGCTCGACCCCATCATGGGCATCATCTTCCTGCCCCTGCCGGTGATCCCGACGCTCCGCATCCGCCCCGAGGGCATGTTCGACGTCACCACCTTCACCTACGCCGACTAGTCATTGGGGACGTTCTTAAACAACTAGTCGTTGGGGACACTCTTTGGCGTGTTGCTTGGCGCTGCGACCGTGGGGCTTCTGGTGAGCGTGAGCTATTTGCTAGGTCCTTGTAACGTTTGCGCCCGCGGAGTCTTATCTGAGCTCCCTTTGGGTGCGTTGGAATCGGATACACGTTCGATTCCAACAAGCCCGAAGGGAGCTTTTCTATGTTTAAACTGATTGCATCCGATATGGACGGCACGCTGCTTGACGAAAACGGCCAGGTGCCTCCCGAGACCTACGAACTGATTTTGGCGCTACGCGAGCATGGCGTGCATTTTGCCGCATCGTCAGGTCGCCGCTACGATCGTCTGTGCGAGTTCTTTGCGCCCGTTCGCGACAAGATGGACTTTGTCGCAGCTAACGGTGCCCAGGTCTACGCCGACGGCAAAATGGTAGACCGCGAGGTGTATTCGCACCTGGCGATTCGAAAGCTCGCCCAGGCCGTCGCGACGTTTCCCAATCTGCATCTTGCGCTCTTCGACCGAACCAAGTCCTTTTTGCTCGATGACGAGTGCAAGTTCGTGCGCGAGGTCGATAAGGACCTTCCCAATGCCGAGCGCATTTGGGAGCTGCCCGATCCCAGCGTAAATATCATCAAAGCGAGTATCTTTTGCGACGACGGTGCCGTTATGGACAGTGCGTACGTGCTGCAGCGCGAACTCGGTCAGCTCTTTACTTTTGCGCCTTCGGGCAACGCGTGGATCGATGCCATGCAGCCCGGTGTGTCGAAGGCCTCGGGTATTGCACAGCTCGCGGAGCATTATGGCATTGGGCGCGACGAGGTTATGGCGTTTGGCGACTCGATGAACGATTACGAGATCATTCGCTTTGTCGGCACGGGCTGCGCGATGGAAAACGCGCGTCCTGCACTCAAGGCCGTTGCCGATCGCGTGGTGGGGCGCAACCGCGACCACGCCGTCCAGCAGGAACTTCGCCGTGTTCTGGAGAGCCTCGCCTAATCCGGCAGTTAGGGACGTTCCTTTTCTGCCGGCAGCCGGGGACAGTCCTTGCGGCGTCCCGCGAAGAGTGTCCCCAACGACCAGTCATTTAAGAACGTCCCCAATGACTGGCCAATGACTAGGCGAGGGCGGCCATGATGGTGCGGGCGACGCCGTCGTGGTCGTTGTCGTATTCGGTGATGGCGTCGGCGGCCTCGCGATCCTCGGGCTCGGCGTTGATCATGGCCATGCCATGGCCCGCTGCCTGCAGCATGGGGATGTCGTTGATGTTGTCGCCGAACGCCCAGGCGTCGGCGAGACGCTCGCCCAGGTGCTCGCATAGCCACGTGAGGGCCGTTCCCTTGGTGGCGCCCTCGCCCATGACCTCGATATTCATGGCGTACGAACGCGTGACCTCAATGCCTCCGAGCGTGTCGAGCTCCGCCGCGATGGCGTCGCGATCGGCCGGGTCGTGCCAGTACATGGCGATGCGTTCGAGCGTCTCGACCTCGTCGATCTTGCTGTCGATATCCATGTCGATCGGTGTTCGTGTGCGCTTGAGCGAAGCTGCGATGTGGGGGTCGCCGCCGCAGAACTCATCCAGGCGCGTGTAGAGCGAGCGGGGGAGGAAGCACCGCCCGTCCGCGAAGATATCGAAGGTCACATCGTGACCGGCG
The DNA here is from genome assembly GCA_905202145.1 of uncultured Collinsella sp. Taxonomy (GTDB): domain Bacteria; phylum Actinomycetota; class Coriobacteriia; order Coriobacteriales; family Coriobacteriaceae; genus Collinsella. The sequence continues at coordinate 7,373 of CAJKQY010000040.1, read as the reverse complement.
GCAATGCTATGGACGCGGTGGGCGATGGCGCGGTCGAGCGGTCGGCTCAAAATGCGCGTAGCACGTGAGGTATCGGTGGGCGTACCGTCGTCGAGCTGCCAGACGCTGGCGCCGTTGGCGCAGACCGCGTAGTGTACGGCGGGGTGGGCGAGGATGGGCTCAAAGATGCCCGACAGCGGGCGCCCCGTGCAAGGCACAAACTCAATACCGCGGCGCGCGAGCTCGTCGAGCATTGCCCAGGTGGCGTCGCTCATCTGCTTATCGCTCGTCAGCAGCGTTCCATCCATATCGGAAAACACAATCATTTGTTGCGATCCTTTCTACTGGCATAAAAAGCGTGGCCGAGGGCGGTGATGCCCTGGCCACGCTTGGGTTCTATAACGGTCCGCGTCCTAGCGATCGGCGAGCGGCTTGTACTCCAGCGGCTCGATAACCGGGCGATACGCGGGACGGATGATGCGATGCGCGCAGAAGAGCTCTTCCATGCGGTGCGCCGACCAGCCGGCCATGCGGGCGACGGCGAACAGCGGCGTAAAGAGTGTCTCGGGCACGCCGAGCATCTTGTAGATAAAGCCCGTGTACAGGTCGATGTTGGCGCAGATGGGCTTGGTCATGCCGTGATCGCGCATCACTTGCGGGGCCAGGCGCTCGATGCGCTCGATGAGCGCGAACTCCTCGCCCAAGTCCTTCTTGGCGGCAAGCGTGCGCGCGTAACGGCGGCACACCTCGGCGCGCGGGTCGCTCAGCGTGTAGACGGCATGGCCCATACCGTAGATGAGGCCCGTGCCGTCGAAGGCCTGCTTGTCGAGGATCTTGCCCAGATAGGTTGCGACCTCGTCCTCGTCCTCCCAATTGGAAACATGCGCACGGATGTCCTCGTGCATGGACACGACCTTGGCGTTGGCGCCGCCGTGGCGCGGGCCCTTGAGCGAGCCGATGGCCGCGGCGTAGGCGGAATACGGGTCGGTGGCCGAGGAGGACAGCACGCGGCAGGCAAACGTGGAGTTGTTGCCGCCGCCGTGCTCGGCATGCAGCATGAGCATCACGTCGAGCAGCATGGCTTCGTCGCGGGTGAATGCCATGCCGCCGCGGAGCACCTGCAGGATGGTCTCGGCAGTGGAGAGGCCGGGTGTGGGGTGCGGTACATGGACCTCGGAGCCGCGACGCTTGGCGACCGAGGCCATATGCGCGAAGGCGGCGATGCGGGGGAGACGGGCGAGCATGGAGATGGCGACGTCGATTTCGTGCTCGGGTGTAATGGCGTCAGGCTCGGCGTCGAAGGCGTAGAGCAGCAGCACGGCGCGCTGAAGCACATTCATGATGCTCGACGACACCGTGGTCATGGGGAACTCGCGGACGTATTCGTCGCTCAGGTGCCTAAAAGCGCCCAGACGTTCGCAAAAACCGTCAAGCTCTTCCTTGGTGGGCAGGGAGCCCGTGATGAGCAGATAGGCGATCTCTTCGTAGCCATAGCGATCCTCGGCCTGGGCATTGTTGACCAGATCCTCGATGCTATAGCCGCGCAGCGTGAGCTTGCCCTGGTCGGGCACGACCTTGCCGTCGACCTTGTTGTAGCCATGCACGTCCGAGATGCGGGTAAGGCCCGCGACCACGCCCGAGCCGTCGGCATTGCGCAGGCCGCGCTTGACGTTGTGCTCTACGAACAGGCCCTCGTCGTACGGGTCGGTCGGCAGGCCGTGGTAGAGGTTTTCGCTTTCGGGCGAAATCTGACGGCTCGCCTCGTAATCCAGAACCAGGCGGCTCAGGTGATCGTCGAAGCGGTAGTAGATTTTCTTGGCGTCGTAGGCCATGCGCGCTCCTCTCCGGTCCGCTTTGGGGTCGCGCGCTTGGACGATATGACGTCAAGCTGCCCCGAGCGGCTTGTTCGCTACAGGCGGTACATAAAGTTAAAGACGTCCTCGCGCTGGATGGACACGTTGACGCCCGAAAGCTCGCCAGCCTCGGCTAGCGCCTTCTGCAGCTCGGCGAAGTCGAGCTTGGACTCGGCGGTGTCGGCCAGCATGGTCATGGTGAAGATGTCCTCGATAATGGACTGCGTAATGTCGCGGATGTCGACGTTGGCCTCGCCCAGGACGCGGGTGACGCCGGCGACGATGCCGGGGCGGTTCTTGCCAAGGACGGTGATGACGATACGGGAGGACGAGATCTCGGCCATGGGAAACCCTTTCGCGTGATTGCGGCGCGCGCGGGGCGCTCCGCTACGGTACAGTGTTCATCATTGTACCTGTCTGGCGCAAAAAAGGCGCGCTCGCTGCGGCGTTACATGCCTGCAACATGAGCGTAAGGGGGAAGGCCGTACGGGGAAGAGCCGTCTGGCGCGTGTCCGGCTCGTGTTGGGTTGATTTCCGATCTCAGCCGAACACATTGAGCGGACAGGCCGTTCCCGCAGTCAGCCGAACGCCTCCGACGGCTGATTCCGAACTGGAAGCGGAGGGCATCCCCGCCCTTCGGTAGGGGATACCGCTCCGCGGCGCATGCCGCGGGCGGCGCCCCTATCGGACCACCGTGACCTCAGTTGGGATGGGCCCAGCACTGCCGCGTACTCGGTGAGCTAGAGCCAACTGTTCGTCTTCACGTCGCGTATGGCGATATTTCGGTCGTCCGGCTCGGTGATGCCGTAGCCGAACGCCTGGAGCGTCTCGATGGACTCCTGGATCCTCTGTTGGAACATGGGACCCGGATCGACCCTCGGCCCGAGGTGCCCGCGCCAAAGGCACGGCGTGGCGCGCAGCATGTTATAGATTTTGGAGATGGGCTCGATGTCGGCGTAGACGTTGAGCGTCGCCATGGCGTCCTTGTGGCCGAGGATCGATTGGAGCGCCTTGATATCGCCGCCTTGGCGGATCCACTGCGTTGCGAACGTGTGGCGAAGGCCGTGGAACGTGATCAGCTCGTCGTTGGTGCCCATGAGGCCGTTGGTCTCCGAGAACGTCTTGAACGCCCTGCGGATATAGCTTGTCGTCGCGAAGGTCGCGCCCGGCTCCGGCAGGATGTAGCAGTCCCCGATCTCGACCGCCCCGGTAAGGCCGCGCAAGCGCAGCTTTCCGCAGTCGATCTCGTGGGTCTCCTTCAGGAAGGGGAGTAGGCCGACCGGGTCGATGGGGATACCCCTGGCGTCATGGGTCTTGGTGTCCTTGATGAACGAACCCATTCCCTTCGCGTACGCCACCGAGTGTCTGATCGAGATCAGGCCCGTCTCGAAATCCACATCGCACCACCGAAGGCCGCAGACCTCGCCGATTCGCATCCCCGTGTGCAGGGCGAGTACGACCGCCCTCTAATCCTCGGCGGACCAATCGAGTCCGAACTCCTTTCGGGCATCCTCTTCGCTCATGACTTCGAGAAGGTCTCCGGGTTGGCAACGAAGGGCGAGGCATAGCTGCTCGAGTGTGTTGAAGCGAATGCCGCGAATATGCCCTTTTTTAATACGGGACAGGTTCACGGGCGTGGTTCCAATCCTTTCGGCAAGTTCGTTCGAGGAAATCTTTCGCTCGGCCATGATCTTGTCGAGGCGAACAATTACGGGCATGGCGTTTCCTTACGCAATCTCGTCGGAGTCGAGGTACAGCTCTCGGGCGTACAAGAAGAGCTGGGAAAGCATGAACAGGACGATGCCGAGAACCAGAGAGGTCTAATCGAATGATGAAGCGATCTCTTGGGCGCCGACGGCCCCCTCGCCGCCAAACATCGAAACGGAGGTTTTGAGTGAGCCGGCGTAGAGGCTGGTGGCAGCTTGAACAACGAAGAGAATGCCGAGCACCTTCAAGCATGTCGCAGACCCTTTCTTGAAGGGGTCTCCGCTCTTGATCGTCCACACGAGAACGGCGCTGAGGATGGTCGTAGCGATACCGATGACGGCAGGGACCAATGTCGAGATCGCAAGGGCTGGATACGCGGGGGAGTCTGCAATTACAGGGTTGTCGAGCACTTCGATTGCTGGCTTTAAGGAGAACGCTACTTGTGCGATGGCGGTGGCGCAAAGGGTCGCAGAGGCTATCGCACATGCGATGCGGAAGGAATGAAGCCGGGGAGTGCGATTGTCGGAACTCATAATAACCTCCGAAGAATTTAAAAAACTCAGGTTACTTTTTAACAGTTTATGTTAAATTGACTTTGCCGGCAAGTAATAAGGGCCGAGCATTTTGTTCGGCCCCTCTGTTCCGACTGGATGAGGTTAAGGTTGGCGATGAATATGCTCAAAATCTCGAAGGCGATCTTTAGGTCGCTTCTCTCCTCCAGGTCGCTCTGTGTTGTCGTTGTTGCGTTGATGGTTCTTTGTGCTCTGCCCGTCTTCAGGAGCGCGGCTGGCATCGACGGACGGGTCGAATACCTCGAGTCGGGAATAACCCGTGTTGAGCAGGAATTGTCAGCATCCTATGCGGATGCGCTTGTGAATGCGGGGGAGGACGGTGTCTATACCTCTTCATCAAGCATGCCCGCGCTTCTGTACCCTCTTGCCGCGGGACGTCTTATCTTGGCACCGCTCTCTCCCCTACTTCCGTTTCTGCAGATATCGGATGGAGAGTACACCTATTATGACGGATCGAAGGAGTACTTGCTATGGGTCGCAACGGCCGTTGCCGTCTCGTTCCTTGCCGCGCGTCTTAACAAACGTGAAAAAGCTCATCATCCAGGCACCGATGGGCGAGCTGGGTAGACTTGTTGCATCGAGCGTATGGGCGAGTGTTTTTGCAATGCTTGCCGTCCTCGCCATCAATCTTCCAGGGATAATCGCCGCGCTTGTGAAGAATGGCCCGGGCTCGCCGTTCTATCCGATAGGCTACATTCAATATGCGACTCCGGTTATCAAACCGGCTTGGCTGGTGTTCGCGCAGACGGCCATCTTGCAATTCTTGGTGGCAGCGTTCATCTCGCTTGTCGTTCACCTTGCCGTGAAGATTGCCAATAACCCTACGCTTGGAATCGTGTTCGTATGTGCCCTGATGGGGGTGACGATGGTTCCCGGGTATTACGGAAGATCCATCGCTTTACGTGAGTTCGCCCTGTTGAATCCCCTTACGTATGCGAACACTGAGTTGACCGTCGGCGCCTATAGCCCGTACCCGACAACGCAGATAGTGAATCTGCCTGGACTTTGCTTCGAGCGTGGCGCGATTGCCCTCGTATGCGCAATCGGGATCGAGGTGCTGGCAATTAGCCTGCTTTGCGTTGCTGGAAAGAGCGGCTGCGCGTGCCCGATATCCCCGATTTGTCTTGAGAGAGGTTCCTTCACTGCATCGAGAACGGCAACTCGTTCGAGCGCTTGTGCCTTCGCCGTTGCATACGTAAGAACGATGGGGAAACTGCTCCTGCGTTCTCCTACCCTCGCCGTATGCGCGATTGCAATGTCGACGACGATGCTGGCCCCGGCTCTGGTCGAGATGTTTCCTGACGCTGATAACGTTTCCGCTGTTCGGTATAGGGATGGGGAGCTCCGTTCAATAGATCGGTATCTAGAGCAGAACGCTGCGAATATGGACGTCGAGGGCAAAGCGGCCCTGGAAGACATGCGGGATGCTCTTTCGGGTTTCGTGTACGCGCCTATGCCTGCGGAGGGGTTTCGAAGCCTTGCGACGTACGAGCGCGCTCGAGGTGAGCTGGGCGCGGCAGATGCGACTCTCCTGCAATCGATCGGAATCGAGCCGGAGACTCCTTCTCGTGCGGAGGCGCGCGCCCTTCTGCTTGAGTCGATCGCGAGCTTGCCGGACCCCAAGGTTTACGAGTTAAGTACGAAGATGCCCCCATTAATCCTCCTTTCGTATCTCCAGGCAGCGCTTCCCTCCTTATTTTTGCTGTTGCCCGTGGTTGTCGCATCGCTCGCGTGTACCCACCTGCAGTGTCGTTCCCTTCTGGTTCTCCAGATCCCCGCAACAGCGCATGTGCGTTTTCTGACGGCTGTTGCGCTGGCTCTCCTGCTTGGCTTGGTGCTGCTTTTGGTGTCGATGGTTCCCGCTGTCGTTGTGTCCGTGATTAAGAACGGCGCGGGTGGATCGGAGTATCCCGTCGCTCTCATTCGGGCGGGAGCTTCGACAACGTCCATGGTGGGGGAGGCGGTGTTGTGCAGTATTCCGTTGCTGGTCATGGCATACGGCGTGATTTCCGTCGTCGCTGCGTTGACAGCAGCGATTAGCCGCAACCCCGTTGTCACCGGAATGGTTTGCGCGGTTCTCTTGGTGTTGGGTTCGTTGAGCGCTCATGTTGAAAGCGTGGGCATGGGCGTCGCGCTGCTGGCTCCATTCGCCTCGTTTGATCCCGCTTCCCAGGTGGGGACGATTGGGTTCCTTGGGCGAGGGACGAACGCGATGCCTTTTGGAGAGGTCGTCGGCGCATCGGGCGCTCTGCTGGTGGTCTTGGGCGCCGTATCTCCGTTGATGGTGCGCCTGAGTGTTCCAAAGATCGAAAGGGGATGATCTCGATGATTGACCTTCAAACGCTGACGATCTCTTATGGAAAGAAGGTGCTCGTAGATTCGGTGAACGCTGAGTTTGCCCCGGGTACGGTCTACGGTCTCGTCGCTCCGAACGGGCATGGAAAGACGACGTTGCTGCGTGCGATGGCAGGTTTGCCGGGTCCTCGCGTGGACGGGAGCATCGTTCTGGATGAGGTGCAGGGTACGGGTGCGAGAGAGGTCCGTTCTATGATCTTCTATGCACCTGGTGAGGGGACGCTGCTGTATCCCGGATTGCGTGCGGAAGATCACCTCAAGATGGTTTGCGATATGTGGCCGCATGCTCGCGATATCGAAGAGATAGTGGAACAAACGCAGATAGGCGAGTTCGCGAAGATGAGGATCCGCACTCTGAGCCAGGGCATGAAGCAGCAGCTTACCCTGGCGATTGCGTATGCGACGGGCGCGCGGTACCTTCTATTAGATGAGCCCATGAACGCGCTCGACCCCAGCAGGGTGGACTTGCATTCCGAGATTCTCAGGAAGCTGGCCGATTCTGGTACGTGCATCATCATGTCATCCCACATCTTGGATTCGGTCGATAGGCTGTGCGATGAGATTCTGTTTTTGAAGGATGGGAGGCTCATTAGAAGCATTCCGCAAGATGATGCTGCGCCGAAGTCTCCTGGATCCCATTTCGCAAAGCCTGCCGGACGCGCCGAGGGTGCGCTAAGCACGTATCGGCGACTCTACGAAAAGGGCGGGTAGAAATGCAAGTTAAAAATCTATGTGGCCAATGTGATACCGTTGAACCCGCATATCGATACCGCTCAGCCATTCGTCTCGCCCCCGTCGCACGCATCTTCATTCGGTCTGTCATTATTAATCTAACGATGCTTTGAGAAATGTAGGTGCTTCCAAATGTACTGTCGACTTCTTCTCAAACTAATCCTAAGAGACAAGG
>CAJKQY010000039.1:0-17878 GCA_905202145.1 uncultured Collinsella sp. | reverse complement strand
ACGCGTACGGTTCAGGTCCGTATGGGGGCAACCCCATGAAGGTTCAAGTCCTTTCGCCCGCACCATTGATTGAAAAGCTCCCAGCAATGGGGGCTTTTTTGTTTTGGGCCCATCGCGGGGACTTGAACCTGCGAAGGAGCGAGCGCCAAGAAAACGCGGAGCGTTTTTAGCGAGCTGGCGAGGACGCCGGCAGGCGGCCGAAGCCGGTGCGAATCCGCGAAGCGGATACGCGGACGTCCTTTTGCTCGCACCATTGATTGAAAGAGCTCCCAGCAATGGGAGCTTTTTTTGTTATGGGCCGTTTTTGGCAGATTTGACCTATCGATTTCGCGCGGCAGATGCCCCTGTGGTCAAAAAGTGGCAAATATGAGTACTGGCACGAAAATAGAGACATTTCACGAAGCCATTTTTGCTCATTTTGCGCAACAGATGTACGCTAATTTGACTCAATCTTGAGACAAACGAAGTAAATTCGATAGACCCTGGGTTCAAAGAGGCGATTTTGACCCAAATACGCTGTTACTAAACTGGTAACAGTACTCATATTTGGCTTTTTTGACCACGGGTCCTCTTGTTGGTGTCACACAGTTGCTTCGTGCGGGTATCCTAGTCCCAACGCGTGCCTATCAGAGGAGAAACCATGCTGTTGTCCGGTATCATCGCTACCCTTACGAGCCTTCTGCTTCCCATCATCATTTTGTTGCTACTGCTCCCCAACGCCTGCTATGTCGTTGAACAGCAGCATGCTGTGATCATCGAGCGTCTGGGCAAGTTCAACCGCATCGTCAACGCGGGCTTCCACATGAAGGTGCCCGTGATCGACCGCAAAGCCGCCACGGTGAGTCTGCGCACCATGAAAAACGGTTTTGGCATCGACGTTAAGACCCAAGACAACGTGACTATCGGCCTTGAGGTCTCTGCTCAGTACCACGTGAGCTATGACATGGGCGCCGGCCCGGCAGATTCGGGCATCTACAAGAGCTACTACATGCTGCAGGAGCCCGTCGACCAAATGCGTGACTTCATCACCGATGCCCTGCGCTCTTCCATCCCCGTCTACACGCTCGATGAGGTCTTTGCCAAAAAAGACGATATCGCCAAGGACGTCAACGCCACCGTGTCCGAGCAGATGGCCGCCTACGGCTTCACCCTCGTGTCGACACTTATCACCAAGATCGCGCTGCCGACCGAGGTCGAGAACTCCATGAACGACATCAACGCCGCTCAGCGAAAGCGGGCCGCTGCGCAGGAGCTCGCCGAGGCCGATCGCATCAAGCGCGTTACCGAGGCGACCGCCGAGGCTGAGGCAATGGAAAAGGCGGGCGAGGGCATCGCCAACCAGCGCAAAGCCATCGCGCTGGGCATCAAGGACTCGCTCGAGATTATCCAGGAGACGGGCGTCGGCAACGATGAGGCCAACCAGCTGTTCATGTTTACGCAGTGGTCCGAGATGATGACGGAGTTCGCTCGCACGGGCAAAACCTCGACGGTCGTGCTGCCGAGCGATTTCTCACAGTCGGCCTCGATGTTCGAGCAGATGTTGACCGCCGGCAAAGTTCAGAACGAGTCGAAGGAGTAGACGCGCGTGAAATACACCGTTGTTTGCGTTGGTAAGCTCAAAGAGCGCTTTTGGAAGGACGCGTGCGCCGAATACACCAAACGTCTAGGCGCCTATGCCAAGGTAGATATGCGCGAGGTTGCCGATATCGATCCGGCCAAGGCGGGCGGCGTGGATGCCGCGCGCGACAAAGAAGGCGCGGCGATTCTTGCTGCCCTGCCACCGCGGGCACATGTGATTCTGCTGGCCATTGAGGGCAAAGAGCGCTCGAGCGAGGAGTTTTCGGCGAGGCTCGACGATCTTATGCTGCGAGGCAGCAGCGACATCGCCTTTGTGATTGGCGGATCGGACGGCGTGAGCGATGACGTGCGCGCACGAGCCGACGAGATGCTCAGCTTTGGACGCATTACCTTGCCGCATAACTTGGCGCGCGTGGTGCTGCTGGAGCAAATCTACCGCGCCTGCAAGATCAGCCGTGGCGAGCCGTATCACAAATAGGTCGGCAATACGAAACAATGGCGTGGGACAATAGCTTTCGTTTTGAAGAGCGTGTCTGAGAGGACTGTGTGATATGAAGATCGGATTTGTCGGTTTTGGCAATATGGCGAGCGCTATGGCCGATGGCTGGATTGCCGCCGGCGTGGCCGCGGGCGACATGTGCGCTTGCGCAGGCCGCTACGATGCTCTGGTCGAGCGTTGCGAGGCGCGGGGCATGGCTGCCTGCCACGATGCGGCGGAGGTTGTTGCCGCGTCCGATATCGTGGTTGCGGCGGTCAAGCCGTACATGATTGAGAAGGTCTTCGCTCCACTCAAGGATGCGCTTGCCGACAAGGTCGTCCTTTCGGTCGCCTGGACCTGGGATAGTGCCAAGTGGGAACAGGTCCTGCCAGGTGTCGCTCATATCTCGACGGTGCCCAACACGCCGGTTTCGGTGGGCGAGGGCGTTATCGCCTGCGAGAAGGCTTCCACACTTAGCGATGAGCAGCGTGCCACGGTGCTCGGTCTGCTCGGAAAGCTTGGCACGGTGGTCGAGCTCGATTCGAGTCTGCTGTTTGTGGGCGGTACCGTGGGCGGTTGCGCCCCGGCGTTTGTCGCCATGGCGATCGAGGCTCTGGGCGATGCGGCCGTCAAACACGGTATTCCGCGCGCCGATGCCTATCGCATTGTGAGCCAGATGGTGCTGGGTACGGCAAAGCTGCAGCTTGCAACCGGTCAGCATCCCGCAGCGATGAAGGATGCCGTGTGCTCGCCCGGTGGTGCCACCATCAAGGGCGTCGTTGCGCTCGAGGACGCCGGCATGCGCAGCGCCCTCGTCAAGGCCATCGACGCTACTCTCCAGTAAACTGACCAATAAGGGACAGGTTTATTTTGGCAGGGTTTTCCTGCAGTTTTGTACCTTGAGCAAAAAGCGCCCCGCAACTGGCTCAATTCCAGTTGCGGGGCGCTTGCGTTTGCTCAGATAAAACCGACCAGAAATAACCTGTCTTTTTTGGCAGGTTAGTCCCAGAAGCTGTCTTCTTCATCCTCGGACTTGGGGCCGCGGTCGACATACATCTTATGGGTGCGCTTCTCCATCACAAAGGCAAGAATCGCAAATAGCAGGATGCCGCCGGCGAAAAGGATGGCAAAACCGGTGCGGGTGCCAAACAAAAAGGAAAAAACTGCGTCCATTGGGTGCCTTCTTGCGTAGTTGGGTTGGGTCGTAAACGCTCATAAGTATATACTTGCCCATACATGTACAAGGTTGCAACCTAAATGGAATGTATATCGCCGGAGGATCTAATGCTTGATATCAAGTTTGTTCGCGAGAACCCCGATGCCATCGATACCGCCATGGCTAACCGCCAGACGTCTTGGGATCGCGAGAAGTTCTTTGAGCTCGACGACGAGCGCCGTGCCGTCATCACCGAGGTCGAGGAGCTCCAGGCCACGCGTAACGCCGAGTCCAAAAAGATCGGCGCCCTGATGAAGGAGGGCAAGAAGGATGAGGCCGAGGCCGCCAAGGAGGCCGTGCGCGCCGTCAACGAGAAGATCGACGGTCTGGCCGAGCGCCGTACCGCTCTTGAGCAGGAGCAGTACGACTTCATGTCTCACCTGCCCAACATTCCGTGCGAGGCCACCCCGTACGGTAAGGACGAGGACGAGAACATCGAACGTCGCCGCTGGGGCACCCCGCGCGAGTTCGACTTCGACTTTAAGCCGCACTGGGATCTGGGCACCGATCTGGACATCCTCGACTTCGAGCGTGGCAACAAGCTTTCCGGCAGCCGCTTCACCGTTCTCGGTGGCGCCGGCGCCCGCCTGGAGCGCGCCCTTATCAACTTCTTCCTGGATACGCACACGAGCCGTGGCTTCAAGGAGTGGTGGCCGCCCATCGTCGTCAAGCGTCAGACCATGTTCGGTACGGGTCAGCTGCCCAAGTTCGAGGACGACGCCTATCACGTCTCGGGCGACAACTTCCTGATCCCTACCGCCGAGGTCGTGCTTACCAACCTGCACGCCGGCGAGGTTCTCGATGCCGACACCCTGCCGCGTCGCTACACTGCCTTCACCCCCTGCTTCCGCGAGGAGGCCGGTTCCGCCGGTCGCGACACCCGCGGCATCATTCGTCAGCACGAGTTCGACAAAGTTGAGATGGTCAAGTTTGCCAAGCCGGAGGAGTCCGACGAGGAGCTCGAGAGCATGACCGCCGAGGCCGAGTACCTGCTGCAGCAGCTGGGCCTGCCGTATCGCGTGATTAGCCTGTGCACCGGCGACCTGGGCTTCTCTGCCCGTCAGACCTACGACGTCGAGGTTTGGCTGCCGAGCTACAACGCCTACAAGGAGATCAGCTCCTGCTCCAATTGCGGCGACTTCCAAGCTCGTCGTGCCAACATCAAGTATCGCGACCCCGAGAACTTCAAGGGTTCGCGCTACCTGCACACCCTTAACGGTTCCGGCCTGCCGGCTGGTCGTACCATGGCTGCCATTCTGGAGAACTACCAGAACGCCGACGGCACCATCACGATCCCCGAGGTTCTGCGTCCCTACATGGGCGGCCTCGAGAAGATCGAGCCGGTCGCGTAAGCTAGCTGCATAGGCGATTTGCGAGGGCGCTCCTTTCTGGGGCGCCCTTATTGCGCGCGGAGCCTTACCATATCGCGCGGACAGCTCAATAGAAAACACACGAACAAACGTTCTGTATACATGCATTTACCTGCTATGCTTTTGCTAACTAAGAGCAAGAGAAAGGGGATGTGATGGAGCTGTTCGACGAGCGGGTTGTGTTGTTCCAGAGCGATGAGGGCGGGGAGCACCTGCTGGTAACGTGCGAGCCGTCGGGTATGGGTGGCTTGGTGGTTCGGCAGACGAGTGAGGGACCATTGACGCAATGGTGCTATGAGGAGTCGCCGCATGTGGTCGAGACGTTTGTAGCGCATGAGGCGCTTGTTGTCCTTGAGCACTTCTATGGCGTTGGAACTTCTAATCAGGTAGCCCGAATGCTGAGCATCTCGTTTGCCGACTACGACTGTGCACAACGGGTGCGGTCGCTTCTGGGGGAGCTTGGCGCCGGGTTCGATGTGATCGAAAAGCCAATCGATCGCACGAGAAGCGCCGATGCTTGTGGTGCAGCGTGACAAATTGCGGCCTGCGCGAAAAAAGTTTGAGATTTTGCTTGACTCTAACGAACTAAAGTGGTTTTATATGTCTTGTGCTGCGGCGTTACCTCAGCTGGATAGAGGGTCTGACTACGAATCAGAACGTCATAGGTTCGAATCCTATACGCCGCACCAATTGAAATTGAAAGCCTCCGGCGACGGGGGCTTTTCTTTTACGTAAACACCGCATGGATTCGAACCTCGGTCAAAGGGGACTATTTCTCATCGACTCGTGTAAGATTTCGAGTAGATGTCGCGACTTATTCGCGACCACTCCTTCTTCAAGCGACCGATCAGGGTGATATTTCGTGGCAGAGCGTCCGACATACAAGCTCAGGTTTCTCGATCCCAAAAAGCGCTTTCCGGTCATGCCCGAGCAGCCTGCGGGACGCTCGTATGGCGTGGTTTGGAAGCTCTTTGGCGAGGACCCGCATGAATCATGTTATGTCGTCGAATTCGTCGGCAAAAGCCATGTGTCGCTTTTGGGCTACGTGAGCGTTTCGGGTGAGGTCTATAAGGTGGACCGTCCCGTTAACGAGGTATCGCTGCCCGACGATCCCGACATGCAACTGATTCTCGACGAGTCCGATTCCAACATCGGTGAGATTGCGGTCAGGGGTACCGATGGGACGAGGCGCACCCGGGCGCGAGTCATCGGCTCTCCCGAAGGCACCATGCGCGAACAATCCGATCGCGAGACGTGGAATTCGACGCGCAGCCTTCGCTACGGCGAGTTCATGGCCTCGATGTTCTTGCGTTACGTGATATTCGCCGATTCTGAAAACTCCGTCTCAAGCACGGCAGACGGTGACGGCCTCGACGAGGGCATGAAAAATGCTGTCGACAAGATCAAACTTGTAAAACTCCCCGAGCCGGTTGAGGTACTGCTGGGTTTTGATTCCACGCCGCTGCCCGATGCAATCGAAACGTTGCTCTACCGCATTGACCATACAGATAATCCAAGTGGCATTGAGCGCTATGCCGCCGCGTTGATGGGCGAAGTTAATCTGTCTCGCCTGCGCACCATCGCGGCCAAAACCGAAATGAGCCTAGCGCGCATCGATCGCTCGAGGCTCTTTTATCTCAATTTTGACCGTAGCCTGCTGGACCAGGACGAGACCGATACCCTGCTTGCCGTCGAGTGCCGCCTGAACCGCCTATCGGGCATCCTTGAGCGTATTGGGGCAGGGTTGGGCCCCGTTGCCTCGTCGCCAAGCTTTGAGGGCTGCTCGCTCTTTGACCTATGGCATATCAGCAAGACGACAAACGACGTTCCTCGCTTGCTCGAAACGCTGTCGAATGACAACCCGTGGGCCAAGCCGGGGACGGTTGCGTGCCAGCCGGGTGGCGAGTGGGACGTTCGCACCCGCTTTGCACGTATCGTAGAAGCGCTCAACGTGGTCACGCGTCTCGACTACACCTATCGAGCGAACGTCGCCGAAGGCATCATGCTGGTGCGATTTGGCCGCACGGTTGTCGATGCTATGCCGCAGCGCGAATACGATGCTCAAGATGACGCCTGGCGCGAGGTGGATGAGCCTAAGCGCGCGGCATGGGCCACTGAGCACGATGCGCGTGTTGCGCTTACACTCGCGGCGGCTTGCTTTGCTTCGGGTGCTCGCATCACGCGCTGCTACGTGCAAATTGCGGTTCCCGACGGCGAGCAGGGCGAGCGCGTTGTCGAAACGTATTCCTTTGGCCGTGCGGCCTATCTGGCCGATTGCGTTTCTGTCGCCAAGGATCTTGAGAGCATGGATATGGACGACATGCCCTGCAAGCATTTGCTCGAGGCATATGAGGCAGATGCGCCGGACATGATTGAGCCTGCAGAGGTTCACGCCCGACCACGTGATGACCATCGTTCATTGCCGCCTGCGCTTCGCGATTTGCTGCTCGCTGATACGGCTGACGAGCTTGAGGTCATGGAGGAGGACAACGATCCGTATGTCGCCCGTGTCGTCGAGCTGCGCGAGCAATCCAAAGTTGACCGAGCTGGTGCTTTCGAGGGCTTTTCTCGCCTTGTCGAGGAGCTGGAAGCCAAGTGTACTGTTGCTGAGCTTTTGGCGACGGGCCCGGTGCAGACCCAGTTCTGCGATAACCAGCTGGTGCGCATGGTGCTGCCGGTGATGGAGGAGGACCGTTCCGTGCGTATCCTTCGCGCTCCGGATGCGCTGTATTTTGCCCAGCACGAGATCTGCAGCTTTTACGCCGAACAAGAGGACTTTGAGCGTGCGCTGCCCGAGGTGCGTCGTCTCTACGATTTGGCGCGCTCGTCCATGCAGTCTCACTTTGCCCTGATCAACGTGCTAGCACGCCTGGAGCGCTATGACGAGATTATCGAGGTAGCGCGCCACGGCCTGCGCATTGCTAGCGACCGGCCTTCGATCGGTTACCTGTTCTATCGCCTGGCGTTTGCCTATTGGAACTGCGACCAGCTCGAGCTGGCGCTGGCATGTTATCGCCTGGTGCCGCGCGGCGAGGAGTCGGGTGGCAGTGCGCAGGAGGAAATGCAGGGCCTTATGAACGAGATGGGCGTCATCAAGCCGCCAACGTTTGAGGAGGCTGTCGAGACCATCCGCAAGGCAGGTCTTGAGCTGCCGCCGGTGCCCGCCGTGACCAATCAACTCGCGGATGCCGCCGTGCAACTCGTCGATAACGGTTTCTTTTTCTTGGCGCGCGGCTGTATCTATCAAATGTGGCGCACCATGGGCAACGATGAGCTCGGCTCCCTCAACCGCTCGCTGGGGTAGGCGAAGCTTGCAAGGAGGAGAGGCTGCTGGGCAATTTGAAAATCCCACTTGCCCATCTTCGACTGTTTGGTTACTATAGAACGGCTGTTACGGAGAGCTGACCGAGAGGCCGAAGGTGCTCGCCTGCTAAGCGAGTATGCCCCAAAAGGGCATCTGGGGTTCGAATCCCCAGCTCTCCGCCAGTAAGACTTTAAAGAAGGGTTCCGAAAGGGACCCTTTTTTAGTTGAACCACGTTAGCTGGGGATTCGAACCCTCAAAAAATGAGGCGCCCCGTTGGACGCCTCATTTGGTTCGATGCGATAGGCTTTGGCCCTACACCTCAGGAGCCTTGGCTACGGTCTCGCTCTCGGCTGTGAGCGGGCGGTTGTCGATGCGGCGGCCCAGGCGGTCGAGCTTCACGAGCAGCCACTCGATGGGATTGGGCCCTGTTCCTTCCTCGTCGGCAATCAGGTCCATGACGGCAATCTTGGTGCCGTCTTGCTTAAGCGTAACGCTGCCCACCTTATCGCCAACATGTACCGTGCCCGAAAGGTCATCGTAGCTAACCTTTTCGGTCACTTCGCCGGCGAGTGAGAACACCGTTGCCTGCGCGGCGGGGTCGGCGAGCGTGGCGTCGATCGTCTTGTCCGTCCAATCTGTCTGGCTAATGCGCGCCATGAGCGGGTTGCCGTTGGCGGTCTTCTCCTGTGTATTGGCGATCGCAACCGTAACTTTGTGACCGTAGTACCAGTTGGCAAGGGTCGCCGTATCGGTAAAGCGCTGGTCGGTGGTGGTGGAGTTCAAAATAACGGTGTAGATTTCGTCGCCGTCGCGGTTGTAAGCGCTCGTAAAGCAATAGCCCGCGTCGTCGGTGGTGCCGGTCTTGCCGCCAATGTTTCCGTCCTGACCGAGCAAAACGTTGTGCGTGTCCATGGAATGCGAATGGTCGGAGCCATCGGCGCCCGTGACCTCAATCCAAGAATCCTCGCTCGCGACGACTTCGCGAATCGTATCGTTTTTCATGGCCTCCCGCATCATCAGTGCCACGTCATGTGCGGTTGAGTGCATGTCGCCGGCCCACTCATCAAAGTCCAGGCCGTGTGGGTTCTCAAAGACCGTGCCGGTGCAGCCGAGCTTTTTGGCGCGCTCGTTCATGGCCTTCACAAAGGTTGCCTCGGCGTCTTTGGTCTTGGGGTCGATCTTTTTGCCTACGTACTCGGCAAGCACGGTGGCGGCGTCGTTGCCCGAGGGGATCAACAGGCCGCGTAGTGCCTGCTCCACGGTGAGCTCGTCGCCTTCGAGCAGGCCGGCAGTCGAGTTGCCTACGGTGGCGGCAGCGTTGCTCACCGTGACCTTCTCGTCCATCTTGCAGTTTTCGACGGTCAGGATTGCGGTCATGACCTTGGTGATCGAGGCGATCTTGACCTGTTCATCGGCGCCGCGTCCATAGTAGACGGTGCCGTCCTTGCCCATAACAAGGGCATTCGTTGCCTCGATATCGGGCAGGTTTTCTGTCGTGATGCCGCGGACGTCGGCGGTCTTGCCGCAGACGTCGTCGGTCGTGAGCACTTGGGCGCCGGCGACGGTGGGCATGCCGGCAGCAAGAGCGATAGCGCAGACAAAGCCGGCGGCAAGCTGGGCGGAGCGCTTTGCAAAAGAGGTGAGGGACATCACAGATTTCGCTTTCGACGGAATGGTCTCTTCTGGCACTAGAGTATATCGTTTGCCGGCGACGACGATCGTTGCGTGCGCGCATGGCCCGCATTCGCGCTCGAATGGGCGCAAGGGTGCTTAAGGTCGACTTAATCGCCCGCGCTTGTTGTGTGTGGCGGGCGCCGCCTCGGGCATAATGGAGCGCGAGAGGAGCGCGCATGAACGAGCGCATACTGGTAGTTGATGACGAGAAGGCCATCGCCGACCTGGTTGGTATCTACCTTACAAAGGAGGGCTTTGACGTCCAGATCGCCTACAGCGGGGCCGATGCGGCCAAGGCAATCCTGGAGCAAGAGTTTGACCTGGCACTGCTCGATGTCATGCTGCCCGATATCGACGGCTTTGAGCTGCTGCGTACCATCCGTGCCAGCCATACCTATCCCGTAATTATGTTGACGGCCCGCGATGCCCAGCAGGATAAGATCGAAGGCCTTTCTCTTGGCGCGGACGATTACGTGGTCAAGCCGTTCCGCCCGCTGGAGCTCATCGCGCGCGTTCATGCTCAGTTGCGCCGCTACACCAGCTACGGTAGCCGCGCGCGGGCGACCGAGTCGCCGACCCTCCAGCTCGATGGCCTCGAGATCAACCGTGACGCTCGCTCCGTGACGGTGGACGGTGCGCCGGTGCGCCTCACGCCCATCGAGTATTCCATCTTGCTGTATCTGGCCGAGCATCGCGGCAGCGTAGTGCCCGTGGAGGACCTGTTCCGCGCGGTGTGGAACGAGGACTTTATGCCCGGCTCCAACAATACGGTGATGGTGCACATTCGTCACCTGCGCGAAAAGATCGGTGACGACGCTCAGAAGCCGCGTTTTATCAAAAACGTTTGGGGCGTCGGCTATATCATCGAATAACGCCTTTGTTAGCGAGGACATGGACATGACAAAAGACGATAAGCAGGCGTTTGAGGTGCCCGATCGGCTCTTTGAATACGTAAGGGCGGTCGTCGATAATCGCGCACTTGCGACGGTGCTGCTCTTTTTGCTGAGTCTGCTGCTAATCGGCATTGGTAACATCGCCGGTATCTTGGCGGTGCTACTCATCGGCTTCTTGCTGATCGATCGCTTTGAAATCGTGCGCCGTTGCGTGGTGATCGGCGGTGCCGCGTGGGCCATGACGCTGGCGATCGGCGCCATGGCGCTCGGTGGCATTGAGGGACCGGTGCTGTTCGATGCCGGCTTTGTATTCAACATGCTTGGCTTTGTCTTGGCGCTCGCCGTGTGCGTCCTGTTCTTTTGCGGCCGCGCTCTGTACTACCAGGGCTATGAGCAGGGTGAGCGGCATTCCGACCGCGTGCTTGCCGCCCGTATTCAGGACCGCCTGATCGATCATCCTGACGCCTGGGATAACATCGACGGCGACTTCCTGGAGGTCGAGGGTGCGCTCAACCGCGTGCGCGATCGCGAGCGTAAGGTGCAGCAGGCCCTACGCGACGAGTCGCATCGCAAGGACGACTTGGTCACATACTTGGCGCATGACCTGCGCACACCGCTTGCCAGCGTGGTGGGCTACCTCTCGCTGTTGCAGGAGGCACCCGACCTGCCGGTTGAGCAGCGCGCACACTTTACGGGCGTGGCGCTCGACAAGGCGCACCGACTCGACGCGCTTATTGAGGAGTTCTTTGATATCACGCGCTTTGACTTCCACGATATTGTGCTTACGCGCGGCTACGTCGACCTGGGATTGCTACTGGCGCAGGTGGCCGATGAGTTCTATCCCATTCTCAACGAGCAGCACAAAGATGTCCAAGTTGATGTGCGCGAGGATCTGACGGTACTTGTGGATGGCGACAAGATGGCTCGCGTGTTCAACAACATCATGAAAAACGCCATCGCCTATAGCTACGAAGGATCGACCATCACGATTGAGGCTGGGCGCCAAGATGACGGTGGCGTGCGAATTCGCTTTATTAACCATGGTGACCCGATTCCTGCGGCTAAGCTCAAGGTAATCTTTGAGAAGTTCTATCGCCTGGACGCGGCACGTGCGACCAATCGCGGTGGCGCCGGGCTTGGCCTTGCCATCGCCAAGGAGATCGTTACAGCGCACGGCGGCACGATCGCGTGCGAATCGACGCCCGAGCACACGATATTTACCATCGAGTTGCCGGCGGAATAGTCAAGGTGCCCTTACAAACACTTGACAATGCGCTCACGTGCGTATGAGCCGCGATTTCTACTATCGATACTGCTGAATTGATATCGATATGGAGGTATGCGGTATGACGGCTGCTGCGGCGATGGAGCCTACGGAGCTTGAGGAACTCATAGAGGCGCAGGCCGAGGCCGCGCACGAGCGCGAAGTTGGGGATGCGACTCGCCCCACGGCGCAGGACCTTGCCGCCTCGCCGACGCGCATCGATGTTGAAGGCCTTGACCTGTTTTACGGCGACCATCATGCGCTCAAGGACGTGAGCATCAAAATTCGTGACAAGCAGATCACCTCGTTCATCGGGCCTTCGGGCTGCGGAAAGTCGACGCTGCTGCGCTGCTTTAACCGTATGAACGACGGTATCAAGGATTGCCGCATTGAAGGCAAGATTGCACTCGACGGCCAGAATATCCTGGGCGATTACGATATCTGCCGCTTGCGCCAGCGCGTGGGTATGGTGTTCCAACGCCCCAATCCGTTTCCCATGAGCATCTACGACAACGTCGCCTACGGTCCTCGCGGCATGGGAGTGCGCGACCGCGTCGCGCTCGACGAGCTGGTCGAAGACTCCCTGCGACGCGCCGCGCTGTGGGACGAGGTCAAGGACAAGCTCAGGGAATCGGGTCTGGGTCTTTCGGGCGGCCAGCAGCAGCGTCTGTGCATCGCCCGTGCGCTGGCCGTGCAGCCCGACATTCTGCTGATGGACGAGCCGACCTCGGCGCTCGACCCCGTATCGACGCTGGTGGTGGAGCAGCTGGCCTGCGAGCTCAAGGAGACCTGCACGTTGGTGGTCGTTACGCACAACATGCAGCAGGCTGCGCGCATTTCCGACTCGGTTGCGTTCTTTTTGCTGGGCGAGCTGGTGGAGCATGCGCCCACCGCTCAGCTCTTCAAAAACCCGACCGATCCGCGCACGGCGGATTATTTGACGGGCCGTTTTGGCTGATACCATCTAGTGCAGGCGCCTTTAGGGTTAAGATGCGGTCATGCCGGCCGCAGAGGGGTTCAACATGATCTATTACGTCGAGGACGATGACAACATCAGGGATTTGACGGTCTACGCACTGCGCAAGCAGGGAATCGAGGCCGAGGGCTTTTCGTGCGATGGCGAGTTCAAGGCTGCCGTGGCGCGACGGGTGCCCGATGCTGTGCTGCTCGACATCATGCTGCCCGATACCGACGGCTTGGCGATTATGCGTCGCCTGCGTGCCGATCGCCTGACGGCGACGGTGCCCATTATGATGCTCACCGCCAAGGACACCGAGCTCGACAAGGTCATGGCGCTCGATGGCGGTGCCGACGATTACCTGACCAAGCCGTTCTCGCTTATGGAACTCGCTAGCCGTTGCCGTGCGCTGCTGCGCCGCGGCGGCATGGTCAAGCAGGCGAGCGATGTGCTCAGCGTGGGCGATATCGTACTTTCGCCCAGCCACCGCGAAGTGACTGTTGCCGGTGAACCGCTCAAGCTCACGCTGCGCGAATTCGACCTGCTCGAGTACCTCATGCGCAAACCTGGCGTGGTCTTTACTCGCGAGTCGCTGCTGCAGAGCGTATGGGGCTGGGACTTCGACGGCGGTTCGCGCACCGTCGACGTGCATGTGCAGACGCTCCGCCAAAAGCTCGGCGAGCGTGCGAGCGCCATAGAGACCGTGCGCGGCGTGGGCTATCGTCTGGCCGAGCCTACGGCCGATGACGATGCCGAAGGAGCCGACAGCGCGGCTAGCGCATCGGAGGAGTAGCTCGTGGTCTTAGCCCCCCAGGGAAAACGTACCCTGTCACATCGCGTGTTCGCGACGGTTTTTCTCTGCGCTATGGCGGTTATCGTGGCGTTTACGGTGTTGGGCGCGTTCTTTGTGCAAAATACCCTGGCAGATGCCACGAGCGCCAACCTTTCGCAGGAAACCGAGCTTATTGCCGCTGCCCTCAATGAGCAGCAGGAGCCCATTGCCTTTCTGCGCAGTCTCGATCGCGAGGACTTGCGTATCACGCTGATCAACAAAGACGGGTCGGTTGCTTACGACAACGAGGCATCGCCTTCTATGCTGCCCAATCACGGCGATCGTCCCGAGGTCGTCAAGGCTTTCGAGAGCGGCTCGGGTTCTGCGGAGCGTGCAAGCTCCACGCTCGACGAGATTATGCTGTACCGAGCCGTCCGACTTAATAACGGCCAGGTTGTTCGCTTGGCGCAGGCCCAGCCTGGCGTTGCGGCGATTCTGATGTCTCTCGTGGCGCCGATGCTGCTCATTGCGGCGGCAGGTGCGGTGCTCTCGTTTTTCTTGGCGCGTCGTGAGTCCCGCGCCATCATTGAACCGTTGCAGGAGGTCGATCTGGACCATCCTCGCCGCAGCTACGAGCATGCTTATGCCGAGATGGTTCCCATGCTCGAGCGCATTGAGTCGCAACGTCAGGAGCTCAAGCGCCAGATGGCGGTGCTGGCGGACAACGACCGCATGCGCCGCGAGTTCACTGCCAATATCACCCATGAGCTCAAGACCCCGCTTACGGCAATCTCAGGCTATGCCGAGCTCATTGCGAACGGCATGGTCGAGGGTGAGGACGATTTGCGCACCTTTGGCGGCCGCATCTACCGTGAGGCGGGCCGTTTGGCGGCGCTCGTCAACGACATCCTTACGCTGTCTAACTTGGATGAGGCCGAGCGTGCGAGCGATGGCGAGGCGGTGCCTATTGGCTCCACGGAGCCCATTGAGCTTTCGCGTGCTATCTACGCGGTCGAGCAGCGTCTTGAGCAGGTCGCCCGCCAGGCAAATGTGGCGATAGGACATGAGACCAAGCCTGTGGTCGTCGAAGGCGTATCGCGCCTGATCGACGAGCTCATCTATAACCTGGCGAGCAACGCCATTCGCTACAACCGGCCCGGCGGTACGGTGACGTTGCGGTGCGGAACCAACGACGACGGGCACCCGTATCTGTCGGTTGCCGATACGGGTATTGGCATTGCGCCCGAGGAGCAGGGTAAGGTGTTCGAGCGTTTCTATCGCGTTGACAAGAGCCGTTCTAAAGCGCGCGGTGGAACGGGTCTGGGTCTGGCCATTGTCAAGCATGCCGCCCTGTATCATCACGCTTCGCTCGATCTGTCAAGCGAGTTGGGGGTGGGGACCACCATCACGGTGACGTTTCCCGCGCAACAGGACGAGCAGTTCGTGTAGCAGTACTGCAAACATGTGAATTTCACGCCGCATCGGGGCTGCCGGTGCGGCGTTAATGTTGCGCAACAATGGTGTAAGCGCTGTATCTTATGTATAGAGTTCGGACTTGGCAAGAAGATGCGATATTATACGAGCAGTTTTGTCGATATGAACTAGGGAAATGAAAGGCAAGCTGCATGACCCTTCTCGAACTGTTCCAGCTGCTTAAAAAGCACCTTAAGCTGGTCATCGCCCTCCCGGTGGTCTGCGCGATCGCCATGGGCGTCGTGTCCTTCACCATGATGGACAACACCTACACCGCCACGACGAGCATGTACATTCTCGCCAAGACCGATGGTGGCCAGACGAGCTACTACAACGACCTGTCGGCGAGCCAGATGCTCTCTAACGATATCGCGACGCTGCTCGATAGCGACAGCGTCAAGAGCGGCGCTGCTAAGGAGCTGGGTCTTTCCAACTTGGATGATTACAAGGTGAGCGTTACGAGCGAGACCACGACTCGTGTCATTTCGCTGTCCGTGACCGGCGACAGCCCCGACGGTGCCGCCGCTGTCGCCAACGCCATTGCCAACTCGGTGTCTACCGTGGCTCAGGACGTTGACGCCGCCCAGGCCGTCAACGTGATCGATAAGGCAAAAATCCCCAACCAGCCCAGCGGCCCCAACCGCAAGCTCTACATCGCGGTCGCCGCTCTGGCCGGCCTGTTCGTCGCCGTTGCAATTGTCGTGCTGCTCGACATGCTCAATACCCGCGTCCGCTCCGTTGACGATGCCGTCGAACTGCTCGGTGTGCCCGTTATCGGTCGTTTCCCCGTTTTGAAGGGCGGTAAGTAATTCATGGCCCGTAAAAAGAAAACCAGCGATACCCTCGCCTTTAGCAACGCAGCCAAGACGCTGCTGGCAAACATTCGCTTTGCGAGTGTCGATACGCCGATCAAGTCCATTACCTTGACGTCCTCCATCCCTAACGAGGGCAAGTCCACCATTGCGG
The DNA here is from genome assembly GCA_905202145.1 of uncultured Collinsella sp. Lineage (GTDB taxonomy): Bacteria > Actinomycetota > Coriobacteriia > Coriobacteriales > Coriobacteriaceae > Collinsella. Next base: position 1,931 of record CAJKQY010000039.1, on the reverse strand, counting down.
TCAACCTGGCTCAGGCCATTGCGACCAGCGGCAAGAGCGTCCTTCTCGTCGAGTGCGACATGCGTCACCGTACGCTTGCCAACCTGCTGGGCCTCCGTCATTCCGGTGGCCTGTACGCCGTCCTTTCCGACCAGATGTCGATTGACGAGGCTGTCGTCGAAACCGGCCAGCCTAACTTCTTCTTCCTCGATGCCGAGCCGCGCATTCCCAACCCGGCTGACATTATCGCCTCGCGCCGCTTTGCCAAGCTGGTTGCCGCGCTGGAGGAGAAGTACCAGTACGTTATTTTTGATACGCCGCCCGTGGGCACCTTTGTCGATGCCGCCGAGGTCGCCGCGATTACCGACGGCACCATCTACGTTATCCGTGAGGACTTCGCCAAGCGCAACGAGATCCTTGCCGCCTTCGACCAGCTCAACAAGGCCGAGGTTAACGTAATTGGCACGGTCATGAACTGCTGTGAGACCTCGAGCCATGACTACTATTACTCTTACTATGGCGAGGACAAGGGCCAGAACAACGCTGTTGCCGGAGTTAACCCTGCTGTTGGCGGCGCCGCTGCAACGGGGACCCCTGCGAAGGCGAAGCGTTTTAAGAAATAGCAACGACGCAGATAAGAGGGCGATATGAGAGACATCCACTGCCATATCCTGCCCGGTGTTGACGACGGCGCGGCGAACCTCGAGCAAAGCTTGGCGATGCTCGAGGCGGCCCGCGCCGTCGGCGTTACGCACATGGTGTGTACGCCACACTGCCGGGACCCGTATTTTGACTTCGAAAAAATGTGGGAGGCCTATCGACTGCTTTGCGCGCATGCGGGCGATATGCATTTGCAGATGGGCTTTGAGGTCAATCATGCCAAGCTCATGGATTTGGGCATCGAATGGGCCGATCGCCTGCATTTCGATGGCTCAAACGAGTTTTTGCTTGAGCTCTCGACACGTGCTGATTCGTATGACTTTGAGGAATACGAGAACACGATCTACGACTTGCAGTGTCGCGGTTACCAGGTGATTATTGCCCATCCCGAGCGCTATCGTGCGATTCAAAAGGATGTGAGCGTGGCTGAACACCTGGTCGACCTGGGCTGCAAACTGCAAGCTTCGGCGGACTTTATCGCAGGTGGACGATTCGGTCACGAAAAGAAGCCGGCGCAGCGCCTGTTTAAGCAGGGCCTGTACAGCTATATCGCGAGCGATGCCCACAACGTGGGCCACTACGATTGCCTGGCAAAAGCACGCGCGAAGTTTAGCGTGGGAGCTCATTTCCGCTAGAATTTTCCCCCAACGTTCGCATCGAATGAAGGGGCTGTTATGGATATCCAACTTAAGACAGGTTGCTTTGAGGACGCGGCGCTCGTGCGCCGCGCCGTTTTTATGGACGAACAGGGCTACGAGAGCGAGTTCGACGCTATCGATGAGGCACCGACTTGCATCCATGTGACGCTGTACGTGGACGGCGAGCTCACCGGTTGCTCGCGCGTGTTTCCCGAGGAACTGGAGCGCGCGGCAGATGCAGAGGCTCCGGTTTCGCCGGCGTGCGATATGGACGAAGGCGTCGCAGCGGGGGAGACCTATATTATGGGCCGCGTTGCCGTGCTGTCCGCCATGCGCCGTCGCGGTCTGGCAAGCAAGATTGTCGAAGCCAGCGAAGCTGCTGCGCGCGATGCCGGCGCCAAACTCATAAAGTTGCATGCACAGGAGTACGTGCTGCCGCTCTATGCCAAGGCCGGCTACACGCAGATCGCGCCGGTGGACTACGAAGACGAAGGCCAGCCTCATGCCTGGATGGCCAAGCGCATGGGCGACAGATAGGGACATTCCTTTTCTGCCGGCAGTTGGGGACACTCCTCGGCAATCGACGCATGGGTGTTCCAACATACAGTTTTTCGATTCCGTATGTATATATGCGCGCTAATAGGTTATAAAATC
>CAJKQY010000038.1:0-18034 GCA_905202145.1 uncultured Collinsella sp. | reverse complement strand
TCACGACGGAGGCCACATTAAGTGGCCTCCTGTTCGTGCGGAACTCGCGATAAACCTAAGCCGGTGCCCCCGCTCTCCCGGGGCCTGTGGCTACTTGGTTGTCGCAAGCGGCTCGCTTTTCGGAACTGGGCTGATATTTTCTAGATGTAAGGCGCTCTTGGTCCTAATGGGCTTGGGGTGCCTGTCTTTTGAAGGTAGATTTTGGGACATGCCTGAAAATCTACCTTTATCTTCTCGTGTAGAACGAGAAGATATGGCTGAAACTTCTCGTGCTGGAGGAGAAGTTGTGTTGCCTCGCGGGTTCGAATCCCTCCGCTTGTCCACAAGAAAGCGCCCTGGGCCGTTATGGGCTCAGGGCGCTCAGTTTTAATGGCTGGGACGGAGGGATTCGAACCCCCAACAGCCGGCACCAAAAACCGGAGTTCTACCGTTGAACTACGTCCCAGTATGGGTGTTGCACAAAAGCAACTCGTTTAGTTTACCTAATCTGCGAGGGCATCGCAAACGCCATCGAGCAGGCGTACGGCGAGTGTCTGCGCGTCGCTGGCCGTGAAGGTGCCGTTGTAGCGCGTCATGCCCGTGAGCTCAATGCGAATGCGTGCCGGCTTCTGCTGTGCGGCGACATTGGCAGTGCGGATGCGCTGGGCCAGGTTGTGGCACTCGGCGAGGGCAATCGTGGCGCGCGGTGCGGCGTCGGCGGGCAGCTCGTCGCTTGCGATCTCGAGCACCAGGTCAACGTCGGTTGGGACCTCGGAGTCGCAGAGCATCATGCCGCTGTTGTCGGTCGTCGCCGTGGCGATGTTCCACATGCGCGATGCTACGCTGCGCGCGATAGGGTCCTCGCCAATGACGGCAATCTGGAAACGCTCGAGTACGTTGGCCGCGCGGGCAAAGCCGATGCGCGATTCGGCCTCGGTCACCGAAGGCTTACCCTCCCACACGTGGTGCAGGCGGTTGATATAGGCGTAGGTATCCTGGAAAGCCATACCGTCGGCAAACAGACCGACGTTTTCCTGGAACTGCTGAAGGGCCGCTTCGGTGTGAGGGCCAAAGTAGCCATCGTCCTCGCCGCAGGCAAAGCCCAAAACGTTGAGCGCCTTCTGCAGGGCCTGCACGTCGGCGCCATGGAAATTGGGCATACGCAGGTAGAGGGTGCGGTCGCCCAGCTTATACGAGGCGTCGACCAGGGCACTCCAGCAGGGGATGTCAACGGCGTGGCCGGCGGCAAGACCGCTGTCGAGCCTAAAGGTGCTAACGGCCTGCTCGGTGGTGGCACCAAAGTGCTTGTCGGCGACCTCGGTGGCATCAATCGTGTAGCCGAGCTGCAGGAGACGAGACTGCACGTCCTCGACGGCTGCTCCCTGCATGCCCGTTGTAATAGGTTCCATGAACGAACCCCTTTCGGCGTATCATTCGTACTATTTGAGCGCCTGTCGGATAGACGACGCAAAGGGATGCATAAACATACATTCAACAGTGTAGCAACTTGTACCCAAATGCGCTGCCGACAGGTTTTGCAACCCCCGCTAGTTGAGTCGCTCCACAAAGAAATCTGCCATGGAGAGGAACAGTTCGCGTGCGTGCGAATCAAGCTCAACGTCCTCGATGGCGGCCTTGGCTTTGGCGGTTAGGTCCAGCGCGTAGGCGTGGGCGTAATCGATAGAGCCGGTCTCCTGGAAGATTTCCACGGCGCGCGCGAGCTGCGCGGGATCCTCGGTGCCCGAGGAGAGGATCGCTTCAATCTCATCGTGATAGCGCTCATCAGACAGGGCGTGCACGGCAACGAGCGTGCGCTTACCCTCGGTGATGTCGGTACGGAAGTCCTTGTTGGCGGCCTCCTTGGTACCGATCAAGTTGAGCAGATCATCTTGGATCTGGAAGGCAAGGCCCGTGTGCAGGCCAAAGGCGCGCAGCGCCTCGACCTGCTGTTCGCTGCCTCCGCCAATGATGGCTCCGGCGGCAAGCGGCGTGGCTCCGCTGTAATACGCGGTCTTGTGCGTTGCCATGTCCAGGTAATCGTCGACCGAGATGTCAAAACGCCCGTCACGGACCCAGCCCAAGTCGAGCGCCTGGCCCTCGATGGTGCGGACGATCATCTCGGTGAGCTCGTGGAGTACGCGCAGCTTTACGTCTGCCTCAAGCGTGGGATCGTCGAGAACCGTCTTGGTGACCATGGTAAGTGCCAGGTCGCCGCAGTTGATAGCAAGCCCCGTGCCCTCGGTGAGGTGCATGCAGGGCTTGCCGCGGCGCAGCTGGCCGTTGTCGGCGATGTCGTCATGGATGAGCGCACCCGACTGAAAGTGCTCGATAGCCGCCGCCGCGCTGCGGGCGCTCTCAAAGCTGCCGCCCACTGCGGTTGCGGCGAGCATGCAGATAAGCGGGCGGTGGCGCTTGCCGGCGTTGGCGGTAAATGCCGAAAGCGGGGTATACAAGTAGCGCTCGATATCGGCAGAGGTCGCCTGTCCGTCAAAGAACGTGGCCAGATAGTCGTTAATCTGGTCAAAGTGCTGGGCTAAAAAGCTGGTAAACGGACTGGACACGGGTTCTCGCATTCTTTCTTAGGCTGCATCGTTGCGGTGTGCAGATACCATATTGCCACATTGGAGTTGCCGGCGCGTCTGTTTTGGCGATTTGGGGAAACGGGACGCGTGCGCGTGCCGGCTGCTTATATAAGCCTAAAGTGCTCGAGCGCCTTGACGACGCCATCTTTGTCGACCGAGTCGGTGATGTAGTCGGCGCGCTTTTTGAGATAGTCCGGCGCATTACCCATGGCGATACCGACATCGACGGCGTTCATCAGCGAGACGTCATTGCTGGCGTCGCCGATGCCGTATACGGTTCCGTGGTGGGGATCGAGGGCGTCGAGTACAGACTGGATGCCCCCACGCTTCGTGCATTCGCGGGGCGAGATTTCGGTTACCTCGAGTTCGAGCTCGTTAAAGCACAGCAGCGGCTCAAGCGCCTTATCTTGAGCGATGTGGTTAGCGAGCGATGTAGACATCAAGATCTTGTAAGCACTGTAATGTTGCAGCTGCGTGACTGCGTCGCCCAGGGTGCGCGCGTATCCGGGAGCATCGGGGGCATTGGCACTCATGCGCACGACGCCGTTGAGGCCCTCAAAGCGGATGACCTCGCCCGATTGCTCAAGGTAGGGGGCAAGACGCTGCAGCATGCTGGGCGTCATCGACAGATCGCGAATTGCGTGTCCGTTGATCTCGGCGTAACCGCCCGCAAGACAGACGATGCCGGTCCAGGGCAGCTCAAGAAGTTTGGGGTGGATGCAGCTCAGGGTGCGTCCCGTGCAGATAAAGGCCATGTTGCCGTTGGCGACAAACTCGCGGATTGCCTGCGAAACCGCCTCGTTGGGATAAGGGGACAGATCGCGCTCGTCTTCGGGAAGCTCCTGGGCAAGTCTGGGATCTTGGCAGGCGAGTGTGCCGTCGATATCGAAGAAGCAGATATCGCCGTGCTTGTGGGTTGGGCCGGCGGCAGAGGAGGCCGAGGTGGTGGGCACAAATTCCGGCTCGAGGCCCATGATCTGGTCAAAATGCTCTTTAACGCGGGGAACGGAGATGCCGATGATTACCTGGGCGGTCTTGCCCGTAATGATGAGGCCCTTGGCGCCCACCGCGACAAACGACGCGTTACCTGCAACGATGGAAGGGTCTGCGACCTCGACGCGCAGGCGCGTGGCACAGTTGGTTGCGCCCACAATATTGCCAACGCCACCTAATAGCTGAATTACCCGCTCAGCGAGGGCGTGATCTTGATCGGATCGACTATTGACCTCGTCATTGGGAGATTGCTCTTTGGCAAAGCCGCTTCCCGTTAAAGGATCGATTGCCGCGCGATTGGCGACATGATCCTCGCGGCCCGGCGTCTTAAGGTCATAGATCAAAATGAGTGCTCGAAAACTAACAAAAAAGATGAGGCTAAAGATGAGTCCGATTCCGAGCGCCAAAAGATAGGAGCCGGCATGCGTCCGCATGAGCGGGATAAAGTTGAAGGCTGCCATCTCCATAAAGCCACCCGAGAAGATGCCGACGACGCCAAAGAAGTTCATAGCCATGGCGAGGCAAGACGAGAGGACGGCGTAGAGCAAAAAGAGCCCGGGGTGGGTGAACATAAAGAGAAACTCGAGCGGTTCGGTGACGCCGCAGACCACTGAGGCAACAATGGCGGGAACCAGGATGACCTTGAGGCCAGCGCGGCGCTCGGGCTTTGCGGTGGAGTAGAACGCAACCGCGATGGCGGGAAGGCCAAAGAGCTTGACCCAGCCGGTGGCAGTGAAACCGGCCCATGGCGCAAGCTCATTGAGGGGGCGCGTGCTGTGGGAGAGGATGGGGAGCAAATTGGTCCACGTGGCGTAGATGCCGTTGTTAATGACCAGGTTGTCGTAGTAGATCGGCATGTAGAGCAGGTGGTGCAGCCCCATGGGCTCGAGTGCTCGTTCTAAAAAGACAAAGATGCCTACGCCAAAGGGACCGACGCCCACAAGTGCGTGGCGCAGCGTTTCGGTCACTGCGTATACGGAAGGCACGATGGCGGCCGAGACGACGGCTAGGGCGAGCACGGCAAAGAAGCTGATGAGGTAGACCAGCGAGGAGCCCGAGAAGGTGCCGAGCCAATCGGGAACCTTGGCATCGTAGAAGTGGTCATGGATGGCGACGACGGTTGCCGATACCGCTAGCGGGCCGATAATGCCGGTGTCGAGGGTCTTGATGCCGTCGATGACGGTGATGCCGCTGGCGGGGGTCAAAGATGATGGGTAATTAAGTCCAAGGTTGTCTCCGCTCAGCTTAATGATCTCGCTTAGAAAGAAGCAGTAGGCAAAATAGGCGACGAGTGCCTCGAGGCAGCAACGCGCCGGCTGCTTTTGGGCAAGGCCGATGGGCAGCGCGATGGCAAACAGGAGCGGAAGACGTTTAAAGACTGTCCACGATCCACGTTGGATGATAGCCCAGAAAACGTACCAAGGGGTTCCGTATACGGCGAGGTCGCCGACGATGTCCGCGGTTGTTGCGAGAGCGGAGATGCCGACCATAAGGCCCGATATGGAAAACAGCATGGCGGGCGCGAACATTGCCCCGCCAAAACGTTGGATTTTCTGCAGCATGTTCTGCCTCCCGAATATCGAGGTGCGTTGCGCGTGGTGAAACGTTTAAACAATGGATTCATTGTAGAGGACCAGACGATTGCCGTGCCGGCAGTTTTGAGCGAAACCGATTTGGGCACGACAGGAGCCGCCAACGGTTAAATATTGTCGCTTTACCGATAATCGGTTTAAACAACTTTAAGAAATGCTATCGTGCCTAGCCAGCAAGAAGATGCAGAGGTGAAACAATGCCAAAAGCGATTTACGAAGGAATCTACCGCGAGATCCGTTCGCGCATCATTAACGGGACCTATGCGTTTCAGGAGATGCTGCCAACCGAAGCCGAGCTGACCGCGGAATTTGGCTGCACGCGCAATACCGTCCGCCGCGCTTTGAGCATGCTGGCAGACGAGATGTTTGTGCAGCCCATACACGGCAAGGGCGTGCGCGTTATTTGGCTCAAGGGCGAAACCGACATGCTGGGCGCACTCGAGGAAGTCGAGTCGTTTGGCGAATTTGCAAAGCGCAACAATGCCGTCGCATCGACCGAGGTCAAGTCTTTTGAACATTTGATTTGCACTGAGCAGCTCTCTCGTCGCCTGGGCTTTAAGGTGGGCGAGGAGTTGATTCGCGTGGTGCGTGTCCGAAGCCTTAACGGCAATGCACGCCAAGTAGACCATGGTTACTTTTTGGAGTCGATCGCCAAGGGCCTGACGCCCGAGATCGCCGCAAAGTCAATTTACGACTATCTGGAGCACAAACGCGGCGTCAAGGTGATGGCGAGTCGCCGCACAGTGAGCGTCGAGCTTGCCAACGATGAGGACTGCAGCTATCTTGACCTTGGCAAATACAACTGTGTTGCCGTCATGGAGAGCCAGTCGTACACCTCGGACGGCATCTTGTTCGAGGTCACGCACACCCGTACGCACCCCGAGATCTTCCATTACCGCGTCAATTCCAAGCGATAGGCGGTGAGCTCGCAGCCTGACGAGCCTTAAGCCCTCAAAGCGAAAGCGCCCGGTCAAGCCGACGATATATCGGCCTGACCGGGCGCTTTCTCTGCATTCGATAACAAATAATTGTTTATACAAAACTTGTCAAGTATCAAGTTGAAATTACCGTTCACCGAAGGTTTTCTACCGCTCTAGTAATACTTGTTCAAACAACTATCCAAATAGCGTATCGTACAAATCAACAAAAGGGGCAAAGTCCCCGAGCCAATCTCCGAAGGCGGCGGCAAAGGGTGCCGCCACGGTGTGAAAGGGTGGATTGTAATGAAGAACGAAATGAGCAGAAGGCAGTTCCTGGGCTTTGCTGGTTCCGCGGCTGCGGTTCTTGGTCTGGGTCTCGTGGGCTGCGGTGGCTCCGCCGGCTCCGGCTCCTCTGCTTCTGGTGACGCTGCCGAGGTCTACTTCCTCCAATTCAAGCCCGAGGTCGACAAGGAGTGGAAGGAGATCGCCAAGGCCTATAAGAAGGAGAAGGGCGTCGAGGTCAAGATCGTGACCGCCGCCTCCAACACCTACGAGGAGAAGCTCAAGTCCGAGATGTCCAAGAGCTCCGCTCCGACCCTGTTCCAGGTCAACGGCCCCACCGGTCTTAAGAACTGGAAGGATTACTGCGCCGACCTGTCCGATACCAAGCTCCGCGGTGAGCTCATTGACGACTCCCTGGCTCTGCAGTCCGACGGCAAGGATGTGTGCATCGACTGGGTTCAGGAGAGCTTCGGCATTATTTACAACAAGCAGCTGCTCGAGAAGGCTGGCTACAAGGCCGAGGACATCAACTCCTTCGACAAGCTGAAGGCTTGTGCCGACGACATCCAGGCCCGCAAGGACGAGCTTGGTGTCGAGGGTGCCTTCACTTCCGCCGGCATGGACGACTCCTCCAGCTGGCGCTACACCACCCACCTTGCCAACATGCCGCTCTACTACGAGTTTGAGAAGGAGCACAACCAGGAGGACGACGAGATCAAGGGTGAGTTCCTCGACAACTACAAGCAGATTTTCGACCTGTACATCACCGACTCCACCTGCGATCCTTCGCAGCTTGCTTCCAAGACCGGCGACGACGCCACCAACGAGTTCGCAACCGGCAAGGCCGTCTTCTACCAGAACGGCTCTTGGGCCTACTCTGACCTCGTCAAGGCCGGCATGACCGACGATCAGATTGGCATGATGCCCATCTACATCGGTGTTGACGGCGAGGAGAACCAGGGCCTGTGCTCCGGCGGCGAGAACTACTGGTGCGTCAGTTCCCAGGCTTCCGAGGATGCCCAGAAGGCCACCGAGGACTTCATGTATTGGTGCGTCACCGCTGACACCCCGACCAGCATCATCGCCGACAAGATGGGTCTGACCGCTCCGTTCAAGAGCGCCAAGGAGACCACCAACGTCTTCTCGCAGCAGGCCGTTGCCATGGCCAAGGACGGCAAGAAGACCGTCGCTTGGGACTTCGTCTACATTCCCTCCGAGGAGTGGAAGAAGAACCTCAAGCAGGCTCTGATTGCCTACGCTGCCGATAACAGCAAGTGGGACGGCGTCAAGAACGCCTTCGTCGATGGCTGGAAGACCGAGAAGGCCGCTTCCGAGTAAGCAGTTGCTGCCCAAGCTATCTGATTAGCGACAGGGGGCGGGCAGACGTTGGTTTGCCCGCCCCCTGCATATTGAAAGGACCCTTTTATGGGCAAAGCACTCAAGCGCTGGTGGCCGCTCTTTATGCTGCCCACGTGCCTGGCGTTTATGATCGGGTTCGTGATCCCTTTTATCCAGGGCTTCTATCTCTCGTTCTGCCAGTTTATTATCATCAACAACACGCACTTTGTCGGTATCGAGAACTATGTGCGCGCACTGTCCGATCCGCAGTTCTCCACGTCGTTCTTCTTTACCGTGGCGTTTGCCTTCCTGTCGACGGTGCTCATCAACGTGATCGCCCTGGCCATTGCGCAGGCGCTCACCCGCAAGGCGCTCAAAGGCACCAACATCTTCCGTACGATCTTCTTTATGCCTAACCTGATCGGCGGCATCGTGCTGGGCTACATTTGGCAGATTCTGATCAACTGCCTGCTCTCCAACGTGGGCGCCCAGCTCATCGCCCTTAACTCTGCTGCTGGCTTCTGGGGCCTTATCATCCTGACGCTGTGGCAGCAGGTCGGCTACATGATGATCATCTACATCGCTGGTCTGCAGTCCATTCCGTCCGACTACATCGAGGCCGCCAAGGTCGACGGTGCCACGGCATGGCAGACGTTTTGGAAGGTTAAGATCCCTAACCTGATGCCGACCATCACCATCTGCCTGTTCCTGTCCATCACCAACGGCTTTAAGCTGTTCGACCAGAACCTCGCCCTTACCGGCGGCGCCCCCGCGCACTCCACCGAGATGCTCGCCCTGAACATCTACAACACGTTCTATTCGCGTGCCGGTATCGCATGGCAGGGTATCGGTCAGGCCAAGGCGGTTATCTTCTGCATCCTGGTCGTCGCTATCTCCATGATTCAGCTTAAGGCCACGAGGTCCAAGGAGGTGCAGCAGTAATGAAACGCGATAAGGCTATCAACCGCGCGCTCTCGATTTTCTTTACGATCCTGTCGCTCGCATGGATCTACCCCGTGTTCATGATTGCGCTCAATTCCTTTAAAAAGGGAACTGCAATCAGCACCACCACGGCATTCGATCTGCTCACGCCCGAGACGTTCAACGGTCTCGCAAACTACGTGCACGCTCTTAACGAGCAGGGCTTTGCCTCGGCGTTTATGTACTCGCTCATCATCACGGTCACGTCGGTCGTTCTGATCTTGGTGTGCTGCTCCATGTGCGCTTGGTACGTAGTCCGTGTCAACAACAAGATCTCGAACTTCTTCTATTACCTGTTCGTCTTCTCGATGGTCGTGCCCTTCCAAATGCTCATGTTCACGCTGTCCAATTTGGCGGACCGCATCGGCTTTAACACGCCGTTCAACATCTGCTTTATCTATCTTGGCTTTGGCGCGGGCCTGGCGGTCTTTATGTTCGCCGGCTTTGTAAAGAACATTCCGCTCGAGATCGAAGAGGCGGCCATGATCGACGGCTGCAACCCGGTTCAGGTGTTCTTTAAGATCGTCCTTCCCATCATGAAGCCCACCTATCTTTCGGTCGGCATTCTCGAGACCATGTGGGTCTGGAACGACTATCTGCTGCCCTACCTTACCCTCGACTCCACCAAGTACAGGACCATTCCTATCTTGATCCAGTACTTCCGCGGCGGCTACGGCCACGTCGAGCTCGGTCCCATGATGGCCTGCATCATGATGGTCGTTATCCCCATCGTCATCATGTACATCCTCTGCCAGAAGTACATCATCGACGGCGTGGTGGCAGGTGCCGTCAAGGGCTGATGCCGTAACTGTTTTGCAAGTTTCTGCGGTGCCCCTCAGCGCGGCGCCGCATATCGAAAGGTAAAGACATGGCCGAGATCGTTCTCAAACATGTTCAGAAGGTGTATCCCAACAACGAGTCCAAAAAGAAGGGCTTCTTTGGCAAAAAGAAGAAGACCGAGGAGAAGAAGCACAACCTCAAGGTTACCGAGGACGGCGTGCTCGCGGTAGAGGACTTTAATCTCACCGTGCATGACCAGGAGTTTGTCGTTCTCGTTGGCCCGTCTGGCTGCGGCAAGTCCACGACGATGCGCATGGTCGCTGGCCTGGAGGACATCACTTCGGGCGACGTGCTCATCGACGGCAAGCGCGTCAACGACGTGGCGCCCAAGGACCGCGACATTGCCATGGTGTTCCAGAGCTATGCTCTGTACCCCAATATGACGGTGTACGAGAACATGGCGTTTACGCTTGAGCTCAAGAAGGTCCCCAAGGACGAGATCGACCGTAAGGTTCGCTCTGCTGCCGAGATCCTGGGCATTACCGAGTACCTCGACCGTAAGCCCAAGGCGCTCTCGGGCGGTCAGCGTCAGCGCGTCGCCATCGGCCGCGCCATCGTGCGTGACCCCAAGGTCTTCCTGATGGACGAGCCGCTGTCTAACCTGGACGCCAAGCTCCGTAACCAGATGCGTGCCGAGCTCATCAAGCTGCGTCACGAGATCAAGGGCACCTTTATCTACGTTACCCACGACCAGACCGAGGCCATGACCCTCGGCGATCGTATCGTGGTCATGAAGGATGGCGTCGTCCAGCAGATCGCCACCCCGCAGGAGGTCTTCAACCACCCCGCGAACATCTTCGTCGCCGGCTTTATCGGCGTGCCGCAGATGAACTTCTTCGATGCCCAGCTGGTGCACTCGGGCAACGGCTTTACCGTCAAGACCGAGGACATGAATGTGGCGCTCGCTCCCGAGACCTGCGCTCAGCTTGCTCTCAACTGGGACGGCGGCGACGTGAAGGAGATCACGGCCGGCGTGCGCCCCGAGCAGATTCTGCTTGCCGACAAGGACGAGGAGGGTGCGCTCCAGGGTACCGTCGAGGTGACCGAGCTCATGGGTTCGACCGAGCATGTCCACGTGACCGCTCCCGACGGCCAGTTTGTCCTGATCATTCCCGTTGTCGACCTTGAGGCCAAGGGTGCGCTCAAGGCTGGCGACACCATCTGGTTTAAGTTCGAGAAGAACGCGACCCACCTCTTCGATAAGGTGTCTGGCAAGAACCTTATCTAGGCCCGGTGTATCCAGGCCCTCCTTTTGGGCGACTGCGGCTTTGCCATCCTTTTGCCGTGGTCACATATAAGGCTCCCCTCCCGTCCACTGGGCGAGAGGGAAGCCTTTCTTTATGACGGGGTTGTCCATCTGTCAGTTTGTCTTGATCTGTAACAGGTAGAGGGCCAAATTGGGCCTAGATGTTACAGATTGAGACAGCGTCGAGCTGCCTGTCCTCCCATCTCGATCTGTAACACGAAGGACTGATTTCGGCAGTTACCTGTTACAGATCGAGACGGTCCGTCAAGACAAACCTGTTTATTTCGATCTGTAACATCTGGGGCCGTTTTATCCGAGTAGTTGTTACAGAACAAGATTGTTTGGCGGGGCGTTTCTGTTTGTCTTGATCTGTAACAGGTAGACCTAACTTTGCCGGTTAGGTGTTACAGACCGAGATTGTTTGGTCGAGGCAGGCCACGGGCAACACGCGGGCACAAAAGGCGGAGCCGTGTTGCCGCGACTCCGCCTTCAAGAGGATGGGTAAAGGAAACGAAATTAGCTCAGGTGCCAGATCTCGTCGTTGTACTGGGAGATCGTGCGGTCGGACGAGAAGGTGCCGGCGTTGGCGATGTTGATCAGCGCCCTGCGCATCCAAGCGTCCTGGTCCTCGTAGTCGACTAGCACGCGCTCCTTGGTCTGGATGTACTCCTCAATGTCGAGCAGAGCCATAAACCAGTCCTTGCCTATGATGTCGTCGTGCAGACGCTGCAGGCGCTCCACGTTGCCGGTCGCCATAAAGGCGGGGTTGGTGATGAAGTCCACCAGCAGTTTAATGCCGGGCTTGCGGTAGAGTGCACCGGCGTTGTAGGTGCCGTCGGCGTAGAGTTGTTCGACCTGCTTGGACGAGGCACCAAAGGTGTAGATGTTCTCGTCGCCGACAAGCTCGGCAATCTCCACGTTGGCACCGTCGAGCGTGCACAGGGTCAAAGCGCCGTTGAGCATGAACTTCATGTTGGAGGTGCCGCTCGCCTCCTTGGAGGCCAGGCTGATCTGCTCGGAGATGTCGGCGGCGGGGATCACGCGCTCGGCAGCAGTGACGTTGTAGTTCTCGATCATGACAACCTGCAGGTAGGGGGCCACATCGGGATCGTTTGCGATCCACTGGGAAAGCGTCAGGATCAAATGGATGATGTCCTGTGCGATGGTGTAGGCAGGTGCCGCCTTGCCGCCAAAGATGATGGTGACGGGGTGCTTAGGTCTGTTACCGTTCTTGATGTCGAGGTACTTCCAGATGATGTAGAGCGCGAGCATCTGCTGGCGCTTGTACTCGTGGATACGCTTGACCTGAACATCGATGATGGCGTTGGAGGGAATGGTCACACCCTGCTCGAGCGCCATGAACTGGCGCATGATGGCCTTGGCTTCGGTCTTGGTGGCAGCCAGGCGCTCAAGAACATCCTTGTCGTCAACGAACTCGGCAAGCTTGCTCAGGTCGCCGGTGCCGCGCCAATCGGTGCCGATTACATCGTCGAGCAGGCTGGCGAGCGCGGGGTTGGCGCCGTGGATCCAACGGCGGAAGGTGATGCCGTTGGTCTTGTTGGAGAACTTCTCGGGATAGATCTCGTAGAACGGGTGAAGCTCGGTGTCCTCCAGAATCTTGGTGTGGAGCGCGGCGACGCCGTTGATGGAGAAGCCAAAGTGGATGTCCATGTGAGCCATGTGGACGGTGTCGTGCTCGTCGATGATGGCGACGCGCGGATCATCGTGCTCGGCCTTGGCAACCTCGTCGAGCTTGACGATGATGTCGGCGATGGCGGGCGAGACCTTCTGCAGGCTGGCGAGCGGCCACTTCTCGAGTGCCTCGGCAAGGATCGTATGGTTGGTGTAGGCGACCATGGAGCGCACGATGGTAACGGCCTCGTCAAACTCGATGTCGTGCTCGGTGGTGAGCAGGCGGATGAGCTCGGGAATGACCATGGTGGGGTGCGTGTCGTTGATCTGGACCACGGCGTAGTCGGCCAGATCGTGCAGGTTGCTGCCGCGCTCGACGGCCTCGTCGATCAGGAGTTGGGCGGCGTTGCTCACCATGAAGTACTCCTGGTAGATACGAAGCAGGCGGCCCTGCTCGTCGGAATCATCCGGATAGAGGAACAAGGTGAGGTTCTTGGCGATCTTCGTCTTATCGAAGTCGATGGAGCTGCCGGGGACCAGGCCGTCGTCGACACTTGCCAGGTCAAACAGACGCAGGCGGTTCTTGGTGGGCTGGCCGTAACCGGGCACATCGATGTTGACGAGCTTGGAGGTGACGGCAAAATCGCCAAACTCGACGGTGTAGGAGCGGTCGTCATCGATCAGGATGTCCTGCTCGCCAAGCCACTCGTCGGGGACGGCCTTTTGCTGGTTGTCGGAAAAGCGCTGACGGAACAGGCCGTAATGGTAATTGAGGCCCACACCGTCACCGGTAAGGCCCAGCGTGGCAATGGAATCCAGGAAGCACGCGGCCAGGCGACCCAGGCCGCCGTTGCCCAGCGACGGTTCGACCTCAAATTCCTCAATCTTGTTGAGGTCGTGGCCGGCAGCGGTGAGCTGGTCTTTGACCTCGGCATAGATGCCAAGGTCGATCATGTTGTTGATCAGCAGTTTGCCAATCAAAAACTCAGCAGAGATGTAATAGAGCTTTTTCTTGCCATTGTTGAGCGGGCAGGCGGCGGAGCGCTCCTGTACGAGCTTGACCAGCAGTTTGTAAATGCGGCGGTCATCGAGTTGCTCGAGCGAAGTTCCAAAGGACTGCTCGGCAAGATCCGCAAGATCGATACGGGGCATGTTTCCTCCTGTGGTGAGTTGACGACATGTCAGAAATTCAAAAGAAGCCCGCGCGAGGGGATTGGGGTGGCCTCGCGCGGGAAAAGCGGTCGCGTCCGCACGGTGGGGTGGGGTCGGGCGCGGTAGCTCCTATTGAGGAAGCTCGATTTCGGCTTCCGACGGGATGCGGAAGTAGGTCTCGGTCCAGTCGGTGAGTTTGTGCTCGAGCTCGCGGGTGATGGCGCCGTCGAGCATGCGCCAGGTCCAGTTGCCGCCCAGCGTGGCAGGGGTGTTGATGCGCGCCTCGTTGCCCAAGTTGAGCAGGTCCTGCATGGTGTAGATGCACGTGTCGCTCACGCTGGCGGCGATGGTGCGATTGAGTGCATCTGCCATGGGTTCGCCGGCCTGCTGATGGGTGTACAGGGCTGCCTGCTCGCGCTGACGCGGGGTGGCCGTTCCCTCAAACCAACCGCGCGCCGTTTCGTTGTCGTGGGTGCCCACATAGGCGACGGTGTTGGCGATGTAGTTATGCGGCAGGTAGTACGAGTTGGTGCCCTCAAAGGCAAACTGCAGGATCTTCATGCCGGGGAAGCCCGAGTTGTCGCGCATGTCGATGACGCCGGGGGTGAGGAAGCCCAGGTCCTCGGCGATAATGGGCAGCGTGCCGAGCTTTTCCTCGAGTGTCTTGAAGAACTTGAGGCCGGGACCCTGCGTCCACGAACCGTAGGACGAATCGGGCGAGGAGAACGGCACCTCCCAATAGGCTTCGAAGCCGCGGAAGTGATCCAGGCGGATGACGTCGTACATGTCGAGTGCGGCGCGAATGCGGCCCTCCCACCAGGAGAAGCCGTCGGACTCCATGGCGTCCCAGTCGTAGATGGGGTTGCCCCAGTACTGGCCGGTGGCCGAGAACTGGTCGGGCGGCGTGCCGGCGACGCTCACGGGATTGCCGACGGCGTCGATCTTAAAGAGCTCAGGTGTCGCCCACATCTCGACGGAGTCACGCGAGACATAGATGGGCAAATCTCCGATGATGAGAATGTCGCGCTCGTTGGCATAGGCCTTGAGGCGGCTCCACTGGCGATCGAAGAGGTACTGCGTCATCTGGTGGTAGAGCATGCGCTCGGGATGGGCGGCGCAGATCTTGCTGGATGCCTCGCCGCGGCGGCGGAGCTCCTCGGGCCACTCCCAGAAGGCCTTGAGCCCGCACTCCTCTTTGACGGTCATGAACTCGCAGTAGGGGATGAGCCAGTCCTCGTTGGCTTGGATAAAGTCATCAAAATCGGCCGGCTTGTCGGCAGCAAAGCGCTCAGCGGCTCGGTCGAGAATCTGACGGCGGCCGCCAAAGATAGCACCGTAGTCGACATTGCTGGGATCGGAGCCCAGGTACACGCCGTCGATATCGTGCTGCTCCAGATAGCCGGCCTCGATAAGCTCGGCAAAGTCGATAAAGTTGGGGTTGCCTGCGCGGGCCGAGAACGACTGATAGGGCGAATCGCCATAGCTCGTCGTCGTAAGGGGCAGAATCTGCCAGTAATGTTGTTTGCACGAGACGAGAAAATCGACGAAGTCGTAGGCATTCCAGCCAAAGCCGCCGATTCCGTATGGTCCGGGCAGAGATGAGACGGGCATGAGGACGCCGCTTGCACGCTCCATGAATGCGCTCACCAACCTTCTTGTTGTGGGGTCGGCCTGCCGATGGGTGTGCAGTCCGCCTCCGATGTTCTGATTCGATACGCTTATTGTAAAACATGTTGTTTAAACATGTACAGGCAAGATAAAAAAGTTGGTCGATTTTCGGCGAATGGTTACATGCCATGAAAAAGCCCCGACCTCACAACGTGAGATCGGGGCAAGAGCGGTATGTAGGTTTTTGCTACTCGGCGTCGGCGAAGCCGTTGGGGTTGTGGCTCTGCCAGTTCCAGCTATCGCGGCACATGTCCGCGATATCGTACTGGGCCTTCCAGCCCATCATGCGCTCGGCCTTGGAGGCATCGCACCAGTTGGCGGCGATATCGCCGGCACGGCGCTCGCGAATCACGTAGGGCAGCTCCTTGCCGCACGCCTTGGAGAAGGCAGCGACGACCTCGAGTACCGAGGTGCCGGTGCCGGTGCCCAGGTTAAAGATCTCGACGCCGGTCTTGCCGTTCATCCAGTTAAGGGCGGCAACGTGACCAGATGCCAGGTCGCACACGTGGATGTAGTCGCGAACACCGGTGCCGTCGGGGGTGGGGTAGTCGTTGCCAAAGACCTGAACGGCCTCGAGCTTACCGACGGCGACCTGAGCGACATAAGGCACCAGGTTGTTGGGGATACCCTTGGGATCCTCGCCGATCAGGCCCGACGGATGGGCGCCGATGGGATTGAAGTAACGGAGCAACACGACGTCCCACTCGGGGTCGGCGGTGTGGACGTCCATGAGGATCTGCTCAATCATCCACTTGGTCCAACCATAGGGGTTGGTCGCGGGCTTCTTGGGGTCCTCTTCGGTGACGGGCGGATTGTCCGGATCGCCGTAGACGGTCGAAGAACTCGAGAAGATGATGGACTTGCAACCGTGGTTGCGCATGACATCGATGAGCACCAGGGTGTTCTCGATATTGTTGTGATAGTACTCGACGGGCTTGCTCACCGACTCGCCAACGGCCTTAAAGCCGGCGAAGTGGATGACGCGGTCGATCTGGTGGGTATCGAAGATCTTGTTCATCGCATCGCGGTCGAGCACGTTGGCCTCGTAGAAGGTGAGGTTCTTGGCGGCCTCGTCGCCCACGATGGTCTTGACGCGGTCGATGGCAACGGCGCTGGAGTTGGAGAGGTCATCGACGACGACAACCTGGTAGCCACCCTCGAGCAGCTGAACGACGGTGTGCGAGCCGATAAAGCCGGCGCCGCCGGTAACGAGGACGCAGGTGTCTTTGGGGTCGAGTGCTTTGGACATGTAGTCTCCTATCGAATCAGGAACACTTCTTGAGGGGAGTATAGCGCAGCTGGGCGCGCCCAAAACACGCGGGTCAGGAAAACCAGAGGAATGATGTTAACGTACTCATAGGGTGTTATTTGCATAATTCTTACCTTTGGTGTGGGACGTATTTGCGAGCCGCTGACCATGCTTTTCCAGCCGTTCGTGGAAATAGTTGGGACAAGCGCGATGTGCGTTAATATGTTTGAGTTGAGCGACATATAAATAAGCATGTAACGGAGTACATATGTCACCAAACAACGATTCCATTTTTACGCAGGAGCTTTCGCGCCGCACTGCCCTCAAGGCTCTTTTCGGCGCTGCTTCCGCGGCTGTTCTTTTTGGCCTGCCCACCCGCGCCCATGCGGCTGAGGCCAGCCAAGAAACCACCGACAAACTGAATGCCGCCCAGGCCCAGCTCGACGAGGTCCAGGCTCAGCTCGACAGCATTGCCAATGAGTACGCGGCGCTCGCCAACAAGAATGCCCAGACCCTCAGCGATATCGAAGGTGTGCAGGGTCAGATCGACGACACCCAGGAGCAGATCGACACCAAGAAGTCGGAGCTCAAGAAGAAGCGTAACGACCTTTCCGATCGCGTTGCCGCCAGCTACAAGTCGGGCGGTACCAATATTCTGTCGTTGCTGCTCGCTTCTGGCTCGTTTGAGGAGCTCGTCGCCAACGCGCATTACGTCGAGAAGATCAACAAGAGCGACCGCGACGCCATCGAGGACATCCAGACCATCCAGAAAGAGCTCGATACACAGAAGTCCGAGCTCGAGTCGCAAAAAGCCGACTTGGAGAAGCTCAAGGACCAGCAGACGGCTCAGATGCAGGACATGCAGGCCAAGCAGCAGGAGGTCCAGACGGTTCTGAACGGCCTCTCCGACGATGTCAAGGAGCTCATGGCCCAGCGCGATTCCGAGATTCTTGCTGCCGCTCAGGCCGAGGAGGCTGCCAAGAAGGCTGCCGCTGCCGCGGCTGCCGCAAACAAGAACAATTCCTACTCGGGGGGTTCAAGCTCGGGTGGCGGATCGTATGCGCCCGGAACTCCGCAGCAGAATGCCGGCTCGGGCAAGCAACAGGCCGTCGTCAACGCGTGCTACTCCACGCCTTCGCCGGGTCAGAATTGGTGCGCGGCGTGGGTTACCAACGTGTTCCGTAACGCCGGCGTGGGCTACTTTGGCGGCAATGCGTGCGACATGTTTAACGCCTGGTGCTACAGCTCCAATCGTTCGGCGCTGCAGGTGGGCATGATCGTGGCCGACTCGTCGCACAGCGGCACCGGTACGCCGGGTCTGCTGTACGGACACGTGGGCATCTATGTTGGCGGCGGCATCGTTATGAGCAACGAGGGCGCCATCACGTCGAGGTCGCTTGACTCGTTCATTGGGTTCTACGGCACTGGCTCTGGCGTGCGTTGGGGCTGGCTCGGCGGTATCGCGCTGTCGTAAAGCCGACTGGGCCGCGTGCCCGCCCGCAATATATTTGATTGCCTGCTCGGGCAGTCCTGCGCAAGACGAAGGCCACATTAAGTGGCCTTCTTTGCGTGCGGAACTC
>CAJKQY010000037.1:0-18809 GCA_905202145.1 uncultured Collinsella sp. | reverse complement strand
GACGGTTGGCCTTTTTAATCGCGTTGAAGTGCTTGTCATTGAGCCTGCGCTGGCGCGATCGCTGAGGCACCTTGGTCTTGACGCGACGTCGCGGCGGACGGCCACGACGCTCAAGCTCTGCCCTCAGCTTGCGCAGACAGCAGCTGCGATTCTGAAACTGACTACGACTCTCGCGCGCCGTCACGACAATCCCCGTGGGCCCATGCTTCATGCGCACCGCTGAATCCGTCGTATTCACGCCCTGTCCGCCTGGACCCGTCGCGCGAAACACCTGCACCTCGCAATCGCGTGCCAGCTCCTCGACCGACATCTCGGCATAGCGCGCATACTCGCGCCATTCTATCCTGTTCTCATCCATATCAGCACCTCCCCTCATACAAAAAATGTGACAAAGGGACAGTCCCTTTGTCACATCGCATACCAATCGCTTGTGTTGCGCGCTTAGGCGAAGGTGATCTCGCCGTTCTCGCAGTCCATTTCGGCGATACGGGCCAGGCTCTCAACGCGGAAGCCGCGCTCGCGGAGCTTATCGCCACCGCCCTGGAAGCCCTTCTCCACGGCGATGCCAATGCCGGCAACCTCGGCGCCCGCAGCCTCGCAGATCTTAATAAGGCCCTCAAGCGCGCAGCCGTTGGCCAGGAAGTCGTCGATAATCAGAACCTTGTCGCCCTCGGACAGGAAGCGCTTGCCAACGATGACCGGGTACTCCTTCTGCTTGGTAAAGGAGTAGATGGTCGTGGCATACTGCTCGCCGTCAAGGTTGATGGACTGTGCCTTCTTGGCAAAGACTACCGGCACGCCGCCAAAATGCTGAGCTGCGATGCAAGCCATGCCAATGCCCGAAGCCTCGATCGTCAGGATCTTGTTGATCTCGACACCCTCGAACAGACGGGCCCACTCGGCACCCATGTGGTCGAACAGCTCAACGTCGCACTGGTGGTTGAGGAAGGCATCAACCTTAAGGACGTTACCGGCCTTTACGATGCCGTCATGGCGAATACGATCCTCAAGCTCCTGCATGGCGCAACCCCTTCTCGCGGCAACGATACCGCGCGATTAATAAACGTTGTTCGATAGTCTACCACGGACCGACCCCCGCCCGTCCCACAAGCCGCATCGCACCACAAACCAGTCTTTTTGGAATGGCGCGAAGCGTGGCAGACAGCCACCCAACACGCTAATGGCGGGCACGCACCCTCACCAAACGCACCATGGCAAGCGCAAAGCCCACAGCAGCCACGGCCATCAACACATAGAACACCGAACGGAAACCAAACAGGAACACATCCGGACGGCCTGCAACGAAACTGGTCACGGCCTCGCCCATCGCCACGCTCATCTGCCCATACAGGATATGCGACGCCGCCGTAATGCCCACTGCCATACCCGCATAGCGCGCTAGGCTACCCAGGCTGCCCGCAAAGCCGAGCGCTTCGCGCGGAGCCGAACCCATATACAGCGAGTTATTGGGGCTCTGGAAAATCGACGTACCGCACGACATAAACGCGACGCAGCATACGATCACAGGGATAGAAGAGTGCTCGTCGAGCGTGCTTACAGCAAAGAGACCGCACACATACACGCCCAAGCCAACCGCCGTGGGGCCCTCGCAGCCAACACGGTCCGAAACCGTTCCCGAAAGCGGGCCGATAAAGGCATTCACCATCGGCAGCGCCAAAAAGAGCAGTCCGGAAATGTCAGAACCAAAGCCGTGGGCGTCCTGAAAATAGAACGGCAGGATAAACTCGGATGCGCCAATGCCAACGAACACGATGAGCATGCAGGCAAGGTTGATGGTAAAGGCCGAATTTGCAAAGCAGCGACGAGCGGCCTCGGCAAGGGACATGGGGCGGTCGCAGGCCTCCGGCATAACATGCGGCAGCGTGTAGAGCCCCACGATAAACGAGATGACGCCAATGGGCAAGTTGATGAGGAAGATGCTCTCCCAGGGAAAGCTTGCCACCAGCATACCGCCGAGCACGGGGCCACACATCATGCCGAGGGCCACAAAGGTCGCGAGAATACCCATGGCACGGCCTCGTTCGCGCGCCGGAAACGACTCGGTGATGATACCCATGTTGTTAGCCATGGCCGCCGCGCAACCGATGCCTTGAACAATGCGTGCCAGGATAAGAACCTCGAGCGAGGCCGAAAGTCCGCACAGCAGCGAACCGACCGAAAAGACGATGACGCCCAGCTGGAACACATTCACCTTGCCGCGCACGTCACCCAGACGGCCAAACGGCAGCATAGCCACGCATGTCGCAAGCAGGTACACCGAACTCACCAGCTGAATGCGATCGAGGCCCACGCCCAGCTCCTTTTGCATCACGGGCAACGCCACGGTCACGACGGTCGAATCCAGGCACACCATAAACGTCATGATGAGCACGGTAAACAGAATCGCCCACTTGTTCTTGCCATGGGTGTCGCCCTCTAGGGCAAGGTGCTCGCGGCGCAGCTGCTCTGCGGTTTTCTCCATATCCATCCTTTCGAGTGGCGCAACGCAAAAACGGGACCCCGATCGCCTGCAAACAGTCGCGATTGGGGTCCCGCCTACGGAATCGGAACGAAAGGTCGCCGAAGCTTTCTGCCAGCATCGGCGCCTTATGCGAACGCTAGCCTAGCACTGCTCGAGTGCCTGCTCAAGGTCGGCAATCAGATCGGCCGTGTCCTCGAGGCCGCACGACAGGCGCACCATGTCGGCGGAGATGCCGCAGGCGATGAGCTCCTCATCGTTCATCTGACGGTGTGTGGCGTTTGCCGGATGCAAGCAGCAGGTGCGCGCATCGGCCACGTGCGTGGCGATCTGGGCGAGCTTGAGGCTCTTCATAAAGGTCTCGGCCGCCGCGCGACCACCATTAAAGCCAAAGCTCACAACGCCGCAAGTACCGTTGGGCATGTACTTCTGAGCAATGTCGTAGTACTTGTCGCCCTCCAGGCCCGGATAGCTCACGAATCGCACCTTGGGATGGCTCTGCAGGAACTTGGCGACGGCCAGGCCGTTCTCGCAATGGCGCGGCATGCGCACATGCAGGCTCTCGAGGGAACTGTTCAGGAAGAATGCCGCCTGCGGGTTCTGCATGGGACCAAGGTCGCGCATGAGCTGCGCGGTGGCCTTGGTAATGAAGGCGCCCTCGCGATCGAACTTCTCGGCATAGGTCACGCCGTGGTAGCTCTCGTCAGGCGTGGTGAGACCCGGGAACTTGTCCGCATGGGCCATCCAGTCAAACTGACCGTGGTCGACGATCACGCCGCCCAGGTAGGCAGCATGTCCATCCATGTACTTGGTGGTGGAGTGCGTAACGATGTCGGCGCCCCACTCAAAGGGACGGCACATCACGGGCGTCGGGAAGGTGTTGTCGACCATCAGCGGCACGCCGTGGTCGTGCGCGGCCTTGGCAAAGCGCTCAATATCGAGCACGGCAAGGGCGGGGTTGGCGATGGTCTCGCCAAAGACGAGTTTGGTGTTGGGCTGGAAGGCTGCCTCGAGCTCCCCATCGGTGCAGTCGGGGGCAACGAACGTGCAGGTCAGCCCCATACGGCCCATGGTGTGGGCGAGCAAGTTGTACGTGCCGCCATAGATGGCAGAGCTCGCGACTACGTGATCGCCGGCACCGGCCACGTTAAAGATCGCAAGGAAATTCGCGGCCATGCCCGAGCTCGTGAGCATCGCAGCGGAGCCGCCCTCCATCTCGCAGATCTTGGCGGCAACCAAATCGCACGTGGGGTTCTGCAGACGGCTGTAGAAGTAGCCCGACTCCTCCAGGTCAAACAGCTTGCCCATGTGTTCGGACGTGTCGTACTTCCACGTGGTGGACTGGTAGATGGGCACCTGACGCGGCTCTGCATCGCCCGGGCGATAGCCGCCCTGAACACACGTCGTACCGATGGTCTGCTTGCTCATATCTAGCTCCCTTGCCTGGGTTTTAGTTTTATGCGGTTCACGATACCGCTACCCTGCACCCCTCTCAACCCATCCCGCCGATAGGTTATGGGACTAATTGATCATGGGTATTTATCTCAAGCCTTGGGCATTTGCTCGATAGATAAAAATGAGGCATACATGAAGCTCTCGATGATTACATGCACCGTCACGGGTACCATAGGCGGGTACACCGTGACCAAGGAGACAACGATGAAGCAAATCGATACGGCCCAGCTCGACATCAACGCCTGTCAGGCTCAGGCTGCCGAATACCACGCCCGTGGCTTTAACTGCGCTCAGGCCGTCGCCTGTACGCTCGCGCCTGCCGTCGGAC
This sequence comes from uncultured Collinsella sp., assembly GCA_905202145.1. Lineage (GTDB taxonomy): Bacteria > Actinomycetota > Coriobacteriia > Coriobacteriales > Coriobacteriaceae > Collinsella. The sequence goes on along the minus strand of CAJKQY010000037.1, from coordinate 14,547 downwards.
TCGACCCCCATGTCGCCTTTACCCTCACCGAGGGCTTTGGCGCCGGCATGGGCGGCATGACAGAAACCTGCGGCGCCATCTCGGGCGCCGTGGCCATCATGGGCTTCGTGATGAGCGACGGCATGGAAAACCCCAAGACCAAGGGCCAGACCTACAAGCTGTCGCGCGAAATCGCCAAGCGTTTTGGCGAGAAGAACACGACGACCGTCTGCGGCACGCTCAAGGGCATCGGATCGGATAAGGGTCCGCTCCGCAGCTGCCCCGGTTGCATCGACGATGCCATCGAGATCGCCTGTGATGTGCTAAAGCAGCTCGCCGAGTAAACGGCAGCAACAGAAAAACGACGGCCGGCGCGCTTGGGATCCATCCAAAAGCACGCCGGCCGTCGCCGTTAGAACTCGGCAAACTCGGGAGCGCCGACCTCAATCTCCTCGCGCCCCGCCATAAGCTCGCGCATCTTTGCGCAAAATGGCTCCTGCTCCCCCGCCTTAAACACCAAGTGAAGTGTCACGGTATCCGCGTAATCGGTATCCGAAACCTTGGCACCCGAATCCTGGGCCAAGCGAAGCACCTGCTCATACTGTGGATAGGCCACAAGCACATCAACCGGCACGACGCTCGTCATCTCGACGATCTGCCCAGCCTCCCGAGCAGCTGCCACCGCCGCCTGCGTCGCCGCGGTATAGGCGCGCACCAAGCCACCAGGCCCCAACAGCGTGCCACCAAAATAGCGCGTCACTACGCAGCAAACATTTTTGAGCCCCGCGCCGCGCAGCACCTCAAGCGTCGGCATACCGCTCGTGCGGCTCGGCTCACCATCATCGCTCTGGCGCTCGCGTCCATCGACCAAAATCCACGCGGGAACATTGTGTCGAGCGTCGTAATGACGCTTGCGGACCATCTCGATAAAGGCATTCGCCTCATCCTCGGACTCAATATGGATCAGCTGGGCAATAAACCGGCTCTTGCGGTCCACAAACTCGCCCGAAGCCTCAATATTCGATTGCAGAGTAAAATAGCTGTCCAACAAAGCCCCTCAAACACAAGCAAAGCAACAAACAGCCTCAATAATACGGCAAAGGCCGTACCGATTGTCAGGGTAACAAAAATGCCAAGTGGGCCTGTAAGCCGGGTTCTGTCGTGAACGGTCATTTATCTTGTCTGCACGTTACCGTGCAGCTCCACGCACGCTACCCGAACGCGGACCGGGCCGGCCCATAGCGTTCCTATTCGCGCTTGCTCCGGATGGGGCTTGCCAAGCCGCCGTGTTGCCACGACGCTGGTGGTCTCTTACACCACCGTTTCAGCTTTTCCCTTTACGCCTTGCGGCGCAGGTGGGAGTCTTCTTTTCTGCGGCGCTTTCCGTCGGATCACTCCGCCCGGCCGTTAGCCGGCATCCCGCCCTCTGGAGCCCGGACTTTCCTCACGCGTGCCGCAAGCAGCACATCGCGCGACCGTCTGGCCCACTCAGCAGTGAAAGAGTGTAGCACACCGTTGCCGCGGGCAATGGCACAACACAAGCGTTCGACACGATAAACCAAGAACCACGCTATGCAGTACAATAGTGTCGTCGATGGGCAACGTCGTCAGTCGAGACGCGACCGCGCTCCGCACCCCTCCGTCTACTCGGTGCGTTCCCGCCTCCTCCCCGAGGCGGGATGTCGGCATTTTTCATGCACCAACAACCCAATAGCCCGTGAACAGCCTAGGCGGCATTGCACGCGGGCAGCATCGCGCACCTCAGCAACAAATGCAAAAAGGGACCCGTCCATTGCGGACGAGTCCCTTAAAACAAGTGATCGTCAAACCGATTTACTCGGCGTCGGTCTCCTCGTCCTTCTTCTCGGAAGGCAGCGGGGTAACCTCAATCTCGACGCCCAGAGTCTCAGCAGCAGACTTCATGGACAGGGAGATACGACGACGGTCGAGGTCGATCTCCATGACCTTGACCTGAACCTTGTCGCCCACGTGGGTGACCTGAGAAGGCTGATCGACGTGCTTGTTGGCCATCTCGGAGATGTGCACCAGGCCCTCGATGCCCTCGCCCAGGTCGACGAAAGCGCCGAACGGGACAAGCTTGGTCACAGTGCCCTCGACGATAGCGCCGACAGGGTACTTCTTGACCAGTGCGCGCCACGGATCCTCGGTGGTCTGCTTGAGACCCAGGGAGATGCGCTCGCGGTTGAGATCGACGTCGAGAACCTCGACCTCGACCTCCTGGCCGACCTTGACAACCTCGGAAGGATGGTTGACGTGGTTCCAGGAGAGCTCGGAGATGTGGATGAGGCCGTCGATACCGCCGAGGTCGACGAAGGCGCCGAAGTCGACGATGGAGGAAACGGTGCCCTGGAGACGCATGCCAGACTTGAGCTTGGACAGGATCTCGGAGCGCTCGGCCTTACGGGACTCCTCGAGCACGACGCGACGGGAAAGGACGACGTTGTTGCGGTTGCGGTCCATCTCGATGACGCGGGCCTCGATGCGGGTGCCCATGTAGGAGGTGAGGTCCTTGACGCGACGGAGGTCGACGAGGGATGCGGGCAGGAAGCCACGCAGGCCGATGTCGAGGATCAGGCCGCCCTTGACAACCTCGATAACCTCGCCCTCGACGTTCTCGCCGGAGTTGAACTTCTCCTCGATGCGGTTCCAAGCACGCTCGTACTCGGCACGCTTCTTGGACAGGACCAGACGACCGTCCTTGTCCTCCTTCTGGAGAACCAGAGCCTCGATGGGATCACCGAGTGCAACGATGTCTGCAGGGTTAGCGTCCTTGCGGATGGACAGCTCGCGGACCGGGATAACGCCCTCGGACTTGAATCCGATGTCAACGAGCACCTCGTCATGCTCGATCTTAACGACAGTGCCGTTAACGAGATCGCCCTCATCAAAGTCGGTAATCGTACCGTCGATGAGGTTGTTCATCTCCTCCTCGTTGACATCGTCAAGAGAGAAAATGGACGAGTTCTGAATCTCACTCAAAGGTGGACCCCTTTCGAACTACGGGGCCCCGATTGCTAGGACCTACAGAAGGGTGCGACAAGCACACAACGTTTAGGAACACTCGGGAGCCGACAGATACTAATGTGACGCTTATGCAATCACGTTCGTATAGGTTACGGGGAAATGGGTTCGATTTCAAGCGTGAACTGCGTTTTTTTACTCGTGTGGAGACTTTTTCGTAATCTTATGGACGACCGTCTCCACAACTTGACGATAAGCAGTTTGCCCATACACCTTTAGGGTAAAGTATCCGGAGCCAACGATTCTGGAACGATTTTTCGAGAAAGGTGCCCGCGTGCTCAAAGCAGTCGTTTTCGATATGGACGAAACGCTTCTTAGCATCAACCTCAATGCATTCATCCTTCGCTATTTTAAGGATGTCTCGTCGATGCTCGCGGATATCGGTCGCCGCAGCCACGGTGGCACGATGGCACGCCTCGGCACCATCTTGGTCGACCTCAACGCCAATCGCCGAAGCGGCACGGATAATCGCACCAATCTGGAGTTCTACCAAGAAGAGGTTGAGCGCCGGTGCGGCATTTGCCTCTCGGACCCACTCATCTACGAGGCGTTTACCTACTACGACCGCGAAGTTCTTCCGTACAAGAACGACGATCTCATCAACGCCCACGCCATGCCCGGCGCACACGCCGCGCTTCAGGCCGTACAGGACGCAGGACTGCGCTGCGCGCTCTTCACCAACCCCAGCTTTCCGCAGGGGGCCATCGAGTGCCGCATGGGTTGGGGCGATCTGGCCGACGCCCCCTTTGAGCTCGTCACGCACATGGGAAACACCACCCGCTGCAAGCCCGATGCCACCTACTATCTAGAGCAGCTGCAGGTGATGGGGCTCGAGCCGCACGAGGTCCTCATGGTGGGCAACGATCCCAAACGCGACTTCCCCAGCCCCGCCTGCGGCATTCAGACTGCCTATGTAGGCCAGGGCAAGCCCAGCCGAGCCACCTGGCGCGGAACCATGGAAGACTTCGCCCGCGACTTTAACGCCGTAGTAGAAGCCTTCTACGAGCACCAAATAGCCGACGAACTGTCGTAGAACCCCTCGCTCGCTCCAAATTAAACAACGCCGCAGGTTGAGCATAAGTCAGCGAAAACGCCCCCAAGCGAGCAATGTGCCTTGAAAGAGGAGGGCATGGGCCTTCTGGCCATGCCCGACGATTGAAAGGCAGATTGCCGCTTGGGGGCGTTTGCAGCGTCGACTTGTTACGCGGTTTGGTAAAACCGCGTAACTAACAGACTTGAGTTTTGCCAATCATGATGTTGAGGATCTCGACGTCGGTATCTTTCATGCCCACGCGGCCCACATAGCCCATGCTGGCGATTGTCTGCTCGACGGTATCCTGAATGAGGCCCTCACCGGCACGGAAGCCGCGGCCCTGCATGGCCATATCGTGGCCCAGAATCGCTGCATCGACGGCAGCGGAAATCTTGGCGGCACAGCTTGCCTTGGCGCCATCGCACACGATGCCGCCCACGTTACCGAGCGTATTCGAGACCGTCGCACCAATCTGCTCGTGCGTGCCACCGCACAGCCAGGTAATCGCGGCGCCGGCACCGCATGCGGCGCAAATAGCGCCACAAAACGCCGAGAGCGCACCAATATAGCTCTTGATATGCACGGCGATCAGATCGGACAGCATCACGGCGCGCACCAGGCGCTCGTGGTCGCAGCGCAGGTACTCGGCATACTCCATAACAGGCAGCGCGCAAGTAATGCCCTGATTGCCCGAGCCGCACACAATGGCGACTGGCAGCGCGCAGCCGTTCATGCGGGCGTCGGACCCGGCGGCTGCGCGGGCACGGGCACGGCAGGCGACGTCATCGGCACGAGCGCCCAGCAGCGTACGGCCCACCTCGGCGCCCCAAGCGTGCGCCAGGCCCTCGGCACTGATCGCACCGTTCAGCTCAATCTGACGCTCAACGGCAGCGCGGGCGTCCTCAATGTCACCGTCCTCGATAAAGTCGATGATGGACTCAATGCTCATAGGGGTATCGGCGTTATCCGCCGCCCGCTCGGCCACCACGCGCTCGGCGCAGGCGGCACACTCCCCCGCCGACTTGCCGCATACCGGAATACCGTCGAGCGTATGGCACGTGACGTTGGTGTGGTGGTCGGTAATCTCGACGACCGCGGTATGGCCCCCGGCCGTGGCAGTCACCTTGATGTAGAGGTTGGGCACACCCTCGACAAGCGACACATCGCAGTAGCCGGCGTCGGCGAGGAGCTCGGCCACGCGAGCACGGTCTTCATCGTTAACGCTCTCGAGCACCTCGAGCGCGCTCTTGGCGTCGCCGCCCACGGCACCCAGCACGGCCGCGGCCTCAATACCGTGCATACCGCCCGAGTTGGGCACGGTCACGCTCTTGACGTTCTTGATGATGTTGCCCGAGCAGGCAACATCCATATGATCGGGTTCGCAACCAAGCGTCTGGCTCGCCAACGCCGCTGCATAGGCAACGGCAATGGGCTCGGTGCAGCCGAGCGCACAGACAAGCTCGCGGTTCAAAACATCGCAAAACGCGGCATCACGAAGGGAATCGGTAGGCATAGGTATCTCCTGCTTACATAACGGACTGGGCTCTCAATAATAGTTAACTCTATTTATTTGATAACAATGCATCAAAAACCGCAACCCAAGTTCCGGCGGACGGCGTTCAAGCGCAAACTGGCGGCATTAATTCATGAGAAGTAAGTCTTGTTGCATGCTAAAGCGTTTGACCAAAAAACGCCCGAGCGTTTACACAAAAGTCGCGCTATCATGCAGTCGAACGCGGTAAAACCTTTAGCAATTCCGCCGCACGGACCAGAGAGGAACCACTCATGAAGATTGGTATCGGTAACGACCACGCCGCCGTCGAGCTCAAGAACATTATCTCCGAGCACCTGAAGGAGCGCGGCTGTGAGGTCGTGAACTTTGGAACCGACACCTCCGAGAGCTTCGATTACCCCATCGCCGGCTACAAGGTGGGTAAGGCCGTGGCCAACGGTGACGTCGACCTGGGCATCCTGATCTGCGGCACCGGCGTCGGGATCAGCCTGGCCGCCAATAAGGTCGAGGGCGTTCGCGCCGTCGTATGCTCCGAGCCCTTCAGCGCCAAGCTCTCACGCATGCACAACAACACCAACGTGCTCGCCTTTGGTGCCCGTGTCGTGGGCTCCGAGCTCGCCAAGATGATTGTCGACGAGTGGCTCGACGCCGAGTTTGAGGGCGGTCGTCACGAGCGTCGCGTCAACCTCCTCAACGAGATCGACCACACGCGCGGCCTCAAGGTCGTCGACGAGGCCTAAACTACTCAGTGCCACAAGCTAACAGCTGGGGCCCGCTCGGAACTCATGTCCGAGCGGGCCCCTTCATAGATTTTGGAATAAAAGGGCGCCGCGGATGGAGTTCCGCGGCGCCCAAGCCACACGCTAACAGCTTTAAGGAGTCAAAGCTGGTTTAGCCAAAGAAGCGCTTGATCTCGATCTCGGCGTTCTCCAGGCAGTCGGAGCCGTGAATCACGTTGGCGTTGACATCGACAGCGAAATCGCCGCGAATGGTGCCGGGGGCAGCGTCAAGCGGGTTGGTAGCGCCCATGAGGGTGCGCATCTTAGCAACAGCGAAAGGACCGGAAACGACCATCTTGACGACCGGACCGCTCGTCATAAAGTCACAGAGACCGCCAAAGAAGGGCTTGTCGGCCAGATGGGCGTAGTGCTCCTCGACGGTAGCGCGCTCGAGCGTGGTCATCTCCATGCGCTCGATGACAAGGCCGCTGCGCTCAATGCGAGCAACGATCTCGCCGATCTTGCAATCGCGCACGGCGTCGGGCTTAATCATGATGAAGGTCTTCTCGATAGCCATAAGGTAGCCTTTCAAGTAGGTTCGCGCGTGCCCAAGTCCCATTCCGGCACCCGCCTGGACTGCATCGTAACAGAGTTTTAGCTGCAGTTAAACAAAAAGCTGTTTATTGAAACGCTGCAATTTATTAAAGCGCTCCATATGTGTCACTTCTGTTTCGAAGCCCGATTAGAGTACCATCCGACCGCTCATCAACCACATCGAACAGAGCAGGCGGTCGGTTGCCGCCCGCGAACGTATCCCCTTCACAACCTGCCCAAAGGTCCTACAGAAGTTCTCGACAAGCCCCTCCCCCATAGCAACAAAATACGGGCGCCTACATCAGTAGGCGCCCGTAAAGCGAAAACGATTTATCAATAAATGGACAATACGTCTTCAGCCAAACCTCTACTTTGCCCCGTGACCCATCTCGACGACCTTGGTTAGCGATCCAAACACGCCTTCGTCGGCCACGAGCTGTGCCTCGGCACGCTGCAGCTGCACGGCGACGGCGACAGGGGCGGTGCCGCCCTCGGTCGTGCGCGCGGCGACAATCGACGGGATGTCGAGCGCCTCGGTAATGTCGCGCTCAAAGAGCGGGCTCGCCTCCTGGAACACCTCAAATGGCAGGTCCTCAAGATTGCAGCCGCGCTTCTCACACATCAGGACCAGATGGCCCACCACGGCATGTGCCTCGCGGAACGGCAGACCACGCTTAGCCAGGTAATCGGCAACATCAGTGGCGGCAAGGTGTCCCACGCCGCACTCGCGCGCCATGGCATCCTCGTTGACGGTCCAAGTCGAAATCATTCCGGCCATAACCGACAGGCACTGCATGAGCGTGTGAGCGGTATCGAGCGCGCCCTCCTTGTCCTCCTGCAGGTCCTTGTTATAGGCGAGCGGCAGGCCCTTCATGGTTACGAGCAGCTGCACCAGGTTGCCATAGACACGGCCGCTCTTGCCGCGAATAAGCTCGGCAAAGTCGGGATTCTTCTTCTGCGGCATGATGGACGAGCCGGTGGAGTAGGAGTCTGAAAGCGTGATAAAGCCAAATTCGGAGCTCGACCACAGCACGATCTCCTCGGAAAGACGCGACAGGTGCATGGCCAAGACGGAGCCGGCGTAATGCAGATCGAGCAGGAAATCACGGTCGGAAACCGCATCGAGCGAGTTGGGAATCACGCCCGCAAAACATAGTTCGGCAGCCGTCATCTGGCGATCGAGCGGATAGCTCGTACCGGCAAGCGCGGCAGCACCCAGCGGGCAGTTGTCGGCGGCATCAAAGGCGGCCTTCAGGCGCGTAAAGTCGCGCGCGAACATCCAGGAATACGCCAGCAGATGATGCGAGAGCAGCACGGGCTGAGCGTGCTGCATATGCGTGTAGCCCGGCAGAATCACCTTGTCGTACTTCTTGGCCGCATCCACCAGCACATGGCGCAGCTCAAGATTGGCCTCCATGAGCTCCTTGGCCAGCGCCTTGACGCCCAGTCGCGTATCGGTCGCCACCTGGTCGTTGCGCGAACGCCCAGTATGCAAGCGCTTGCCAGCCTCGCCGATACGACGCGTCAGCTCGCTTTCGATGGACATATGAATGTCTTCGTCGTTGATGTCGAAGGTAAAGTTGCCGGCATCGATATCCTGTTCGATTCCGGTCAGACCCTTGGCAATCGTCTGCTCGTCCTCGGCACTGATGATGCCCTGGGCCGCCAGCATTTTGGCATGCGCCTTAGAGCCAGCGATATCCTGCTTATAGAGATGTTTGTCGACCGGCAGCGACGCGCCAAACTCCTGCGTGACCTCGGCCACGCCTGCCTCAAAACGACCGCCCCAAAGAGCCATGGAACCGTCCCCTTTCTCCAAATACCAAAACAAGCGCCCAAAGCAATGCGCCATATCGCTAAAGCGATTTTTCAACCGCTAGTTTTACATATTCCCCACCGTGTGCGGAGCCATGTAGCTAATTTGCAAAGAAGTGACGCGCCATGCACTTGGCGCCCAACGTCTCCCTCCGCATGTTGCCCTGCGAACCATCGATCCAGGCCTTCAGGCTCATAGGAACGTCCTCGACCTTTGCAGCATCGAACTCGGGCGCGAGGGCAAGTAAAGCATGCACGAAAGCATTGAACATAATGGATACTCCTCATATATATAGGCGCAGAGCCGCCAAATTGATAGAAGGAGCCCCGCCGGACAACCCCGGCGGGGCTCGGACTCAGCCGCAGACGCGGCATCATATATGCGGGCGGAACGTAGGGGCCACCGATGTTAAGAAGTGTCAGCAAGCATAACGAAAGGTAGGGACCCCGTGCGCCCGTTTTGTATCACGCGGATGGGCCGCGCGGATACCAAGGGAAGGAAAAGCCTTAGGCCTGAGCAGCAGCAGAGCTGGGACCCTGGACCTTGGCCCACGTCTTGAGCGACAGCGTGTCGATCTCGATAAAGCCGGCGCTGGCCTTCTCGTCAAACGTGGTGTCGCGGTCGTAGGTAGCCAGACCGTAGTCGTAGAGGCTGAAGGGGCTCTTGCGGCCGACGACATGGCAGTTGCCCTTAAAGAACTTCAGACGGACGGTGCCGGTCACGAACTTCTGGGTATCGGCCATAAAGGCGTCGAGCGCGTTCTTGAGCGGGCTGTACCACTGGCCGTTATACACGGCGGTGGCCCAATCCTGCTCGAGCTTAATCTTAGTCTTGAGCAGGTCTCCCTCGACGCAGATGTCCTCGAGCGCCTTGTGGGCGGTGATGAGCGTCAGGGCGCCGGGAACCTCGTAGCACTCGCGGCTCTTGAGGCCCACCAGACGATCCTCGACCAGGTCGAGGCGGCCAAAGCCGTTGTCGCCGGAGATCTTGTTGAGGGCGATGACGATCTCGGAGAGCTTCATCTTCTTGCCGTCGACGGCGACGGGCTTGCCGGCCTCAAACTCAATCTCGGTATACGTCGGGGTGTCGGGCGTGTCCTCAGGATTCTTGGTCATAACCCAGGCGTCGTCGAGCGGCTCGTTCCAGGGATCCTCCAGGTGGCCGCACTCAATGGCACGACCCCACAGGTTGTCGTCGATGGAATAGGGGTTGTCGTTGGCGCCCTCGGGAACCGGCACGTTGTGGGCGTGGGCATAGGCAACCTCGTCGGGACGGCACTTCAGATCCCACTCGCGAACCGGGGCGATGACCTTAAGCTCAGGGTCGAGGGCCTTGACGGCAGCCTCAAAACGAACCTGGTCGTTACCCTTGCCGGTGCAGCCGTGTGCGACGTAGGTCGCGCCAAACTCGTGAGCGACCTCGACAAGCTTCTTGGCGAGCAGCGGGCGAGACAGGGCGGAGAGCAGCGGGTACTTGTTCTCGTACATGGAGTTTGCGGCGATGGCCTTGGTCAGGAACTCATCGGAGAACTCGTCGCGCAGGTCGAGCACCTGGCAATCCAGAACGCCCAGGTCAAGCGCCTTCTGCTTCTTGGCGTCCAGGCCGGTCTCCTCCTGGCCCACATTGCCGCAGACACAAACGACATCGAGATTCTTCTCGTCCTGGAGCCACTTGACACATACGGATGTATCAAGACCACCGGAATATGCGAGAACGACTTTTTCCTTGCTCATGGCTGTTTCCTTTCGCCCTTGGTAGCTAGTTAGAACATCGGTCAGTTGCAAGTCACCTTGAGGTCAAAAACCGTGCAATATCAGGTTATTCAGCAGAATGCATCACAGGCATGCCCTAGAAACATGCGGCTAAGTCGTGCTTAAAACCCAACGACCTCAAAATGACTCTGTTGAGGCATTGCGCCCCATGCGGACAGAGACGATTGTTATCGTCGTCGGGAAATTGCGCGCTGGCGTCGGATGGCATTGTCTGCAGTGGTGATGATCTTTACGAACTGCATCTGCCTCTCCTTTCACGTATCGCCGGGCGCAATTCTAATATCGTAAACGGTACCTTTTCCTCGGTGAGCGGTTGTTTTTCCGTCTCCGTTTTCGATGTACGCTATATTACGCTAAAGTGCCCGCAGCACAAGCGACAAATTCAAATTTCTGAAAAGTTTTTTCATTAGTTTGTGAAGCGTGGTGCAAATACGCTCCGTTCCTGCGAAAATACGGCCGACTACGAGTTGATGGTTATAACGTCTGAAACAATCTCGAAACGAAAGGCTCGCTTTTATGCAAACTTACGAATCGGACGCCAATATCGGAAACATTAAGCTCATCGCCGTCGACATGGACAAGACGCTGCTGACCGACGAGCGCGTGCTGCCGCAAGGCCTTGATGAGCGCCTGGACAAGCTCGCCGACGCCGGCATCGTATTCTGCCCCGCCAGCGGACGTCCCGCCCCCAAGCTCGAGGAGATGTTCGAGGGCATCAAGAACCGCCTCGCCTTTTGTCCCGACAACGGAGCGTGCGTGATTTATCGCGGCAGCTATATCTATAAGAGCAATATCGACGTGGAGCTGTATCAGCAGGTCTTGAGCCGCGCCTCGGAGGATCCGCGCGCCGTCCCCGTCCTGTGCTGCTTCGACGAGTTCTACGTGCTTGCCCGTGACCATCAATACCACGACGAGATCAGCGTCTACTACAACACAATCAACTACGTCGACAGCTTTGATGGCATTGATATCGAGTCCAACAAGATCTCGATCTTCTTCCCTGCCTATGATGCCGAGCCCGCATTCCGCGAGACCTATAGCCCCGAGTTCTCGGACAAGCTCTACGTCACCAACGCCGGGCGCGAGTGGATCGACTTTATGAACCTGGGCGTCGACAAGGGCGCCGGCGTCGCGCACCTGTGCGAGCACCTGGGCATCGATATTGCCGATGCCGCCGCCGTGGGCGATACCTACAACGACATCCCCATGCTCGAGCGCGTCGGTCACAGCTTTATCGTGGACAACGCCGAGGAGCATATGAACGCGCATGCCAAGTGGCGCATTCCGAGCAACAACGACGGAGGCGTACTGACGCTCATCGACGCCATCTTGGCGGCTCGGTAGCCGTCCCATCGGGCCTGGCCGGGCGGCACGGGTTAACTTTTCGCTCGGTCAGGTCCTGCGCAAGACGAAAGCCACATTAAGTGGCTTTCTTTGCGTGCGGAATCTACGAAAAGTTAACCCGTGCCGCCCGGCCAGGCCCTAGGTTTACTTACCTGCCGCCAAGATGGCGTCTTGGCGTCTAGATACTTGGCTGATTTTTCGGAATGAAGGGGGCTCCTTGTTGGCAAGGAGCCCCCTTCTGCTTTTGGCTACTTTGGGGTTGTTAGTACGTCTTTATTTGGCATCGGCCCAGGTTATGCCGGTGCTGGCTTCGGCGATCAACGGTACGCGGAGGTCCACTACGTGCTCCATGACGTCGCGGACCATCGCGGTGAGTGCCTCAACCTCATCCACTGGGCACTCAAAGTCAAGTTCGTCGTGTACCTGCAGAATCATGTGGGCGGCAAAGCCCTCTTCTTCCAGGCGGCGGCTTACGCGGGCCATGGCGATCTTGATGATGTCTGCTGCGGTGCCCTGCATGGGGTGGTTCATGGCCGTGCGCTCACCAAAGCCACGGAGTTGCGGGTTTTTGGCCTTGAGCTCCGGAATATGGCGTCTGCGGCCGTACATGGTCTCGGCGTAGCCCGTCTGCTTGGCACGCGCAACCACGTTGTCGAGGAACGTACGCACGCCTGGATAGGCCTCGTAGTAGCGATCGATCATATCGCGCGCCTCGGCCATCGAGATATGCAGCGACTGCGACAGACCGTAGGCCTGCTGGCCGTACACGATGCCAAAGTTCACGGCCTTGGCGCGACTGCGCAGATCGGGTGTCACCTCGGACACCGGCACGCCAAATACGCGCGCGGCCGTCTCGGCATGGAAGTCTTCGCCCTCGTTAAAGGCGCGCACCAGGTGCTCGTCACCCGAAAGATGCGCCAGCAGACGCAGCTCGATTTGCGAGTAGTCCACCGCCAAAAAGACGCTTCCCTCGCCTGCCGAAAACGCCGTCTTGACGGTACGACCCAGCTCCGAGCGCGTCGGGATGTTCTGCAAGTTCGGGTCGCTCGAAGACAGACGTCCCGTCGCGGTGATGGTCTGGTTGTACGTGGTGTGCACACGACCGTCACCACGGCGCAGTGGACCTAGCGTGTCCAGATAGGTCGACTTAATCTTGGACTTCTCACGCCAGTCCAAAATCAGGCGCACGATCTCGTGGTCGCGGGCAAGGTCGCTCAACACCTTGGCGTTGGTCGAATAATAGCCGCGCTTAGTCTTTTTGAGGCCCTTGGTCGGAAGCCCCATAACGTCAAACAGCACGTGCGACAGCTGCATGGGACTGCCAATATTGAAGGTCTCGTCACCCGCCAGGTCGCGAATGCTGCGCTCAACCTCGGCAATCTGGGTCGCCAGACCCTCGGACAGACTGTGCAGGCGCTCGGGGTCCACGAGCATGCCCGCGCGCTCCATCTTGGCAAGCACCGGAACGAGCGGCATCTCGATGCCATCGAACACGTTGGCGGCATTCTCGCGGGCCATGCGGTCACGCAACGGCGCGATCAGCGCCAGCGTCAAGGCCGCCGTGCGAGCGGCGGGCGAAGGAGCGTCCTCACCAGCACCCTCTGCGCCGCGCGCCGCAGGCAGCGTCATTTGCAGATACGTATCGGCAAGATATGCCTCATCGAACTCGGAGCGGTCGGAATCCAGCAGGTAGGCGGCAACCACGGTATCGAAGATGCGCGTGGAATCGGCAGACAGCGGGTCCATGAGCTCGGGCTCAGAAGAATCGATGGGCGAAAGCTCGTGCAACAGCGCCTTCATATCCGGGCTCGCCACGCGGCCCTCCATAAACAGGCGCGCGAGCACGCCGGCAATCACGCCGTGGGCGAAGTTAAAGCCTTCAACCTCAGCCGCCGCACCGCTGTCGCCCTCCTCGAGCGCGAACAAGCCCTTGGACGTCGCCAGCCACAGCGTGCGCGTCAGCCCAAAGAGCGCGCCCTCTTCCTTGTCATCGTCCACCACGGCGGCGACCCACTCGCCGGCATCAATCGCGCAGGAGATCTCAGCCGCAACGGCACCAAGCGCGTCAGCATCGCCGGCGGCTGCGCGAACCATCGCAGGCATCTCAAACACACTGGAGGTAGCAGCAGCCCCACCCTCGCCGCCAATCAGCGCCAGGAATCGGTTCTGCATGGCGGTGATACCAAGCGTGCCCAGCGCCGCGGAAACCTCATCGGCAGAATACGCCGGGAAGGACGTCGCCTCAAAATCGAGCTCAACGGGCGCATCGGTGCGGATGGTCGCGACCTTGCGGCTCAGCAGGGCATCGTCGATGTGTGCGCGCAGGTTTTCGCCCATCTTGCCCTTGACCTCGTCGGCGTGTGCGATGACCTCGTCCAGGCTACCGTACTGCGCAATGAGCGCGCTCGCCTTTTTGGGGCCGATGCCCGGCACGCCGGGGATGTTATCGGACGTGTCGCCCTTCAGACCATAAAAGTCGGGCACGAGCGCCGGCGTGATGCCGTGATACAGATCGTCCACGCTCTCGGGCGTCATGATCGCCACGTCGGACAGGCCCTTGCGGGTCGAGACCACGTTGACGTGCTCGGTCACGAGCTGATACATATCGCGATCACCGGTCACCAGCAGCATGTCACAGCCGGCCTGCTCGCCCAGGCGCGCCATAGTGCCCAGGATGTCATCGCCTTCCCAGCCCTCGGACTGCAAAATCGGCACGTTGAGCGCGGCGAGCAGCT
>CAJKQY010000036.1:0-19094 GCA_905202145.1 uncultured Collinsella sp. | reverse complement strand
GCTCTGCAGCAAGCTCGGGCTCGACGACAGGCTCGGCGGCAGCGGCAGGCTCGGCGCCCTCGGCCTCGGACTCCTCGGCAGCGCCCTCGCCCTCGACGGAACCCTCGCTTGCGGCCTTCTCGGCGGCAAGGCGGGCACGACGCTCGGCAAAGGTGTCCTTCTTTGCGGGCGACGCCGTCTCGACGGCATCCTCATCCGCATCGGAATCGTCGTCGGCGGCGGTGGCCTTCTTGGGCTTAGTCGGCGCCGAGGCGGCCTCAGTTACCGGATCGATAATCTCGGTCTGAACGACAGCCGTCATCTTTTCCTGCGTCTCGCGGAACTGACGGATGGCACGGCCGATCGTACGGCCCATCTGTGGGAGCTTATCCGGGCCAAACAGCAAAAAGCCGAAGACCACGATGATCGCGAGCTCACCCTCTCCAATACCAAACACACATACCTCCAAGGCTCGATGTGAGTCGAGCCCGCACCGCGCCATTCGGCCGGAACTCGTCTATTCATTCGGTCAAGTATAGCGCCCGGACGCCAAAACATCCGAGCGCATCACAAACATATGCCAAACGGCACGGCTTTTTTGGGGCAAGGCTTATGCCGCCGTGATCGAAATCTCCTGGTCGACGCCCAGCAGCTGTACCACGCGCATCACCGGAGGCTGCACGTTGACGCAGCTAAAACGCTTGCCGTGGTCGTCCGCATGGTGCGCGGCACCCACGAGCACGCCAATACCCGTCGAATCGATGTAGCTCACCTGGGCAAAGTCGAGCTCAACGGCCTCGGTGGGCTGCTCAAGCGCCAGATTGATGGCATTGCGCAGGCTGTCGGCATTAGAAATATCAATCTCGCCGGTCACCTTAATGGTGTAGAGCTCCGGCGTGGGGTTGGTGGAAATACCCAAATCCATGTATACGCTCCTTTACGTATCGAAGGTGCGGATAGTACGGGAAGCCGCGCGTTAGGCGCGCTCGGCACGCGCGAGCTCGGCAGCGACAAGCTTAACGGCCAGCACCAGCACATCGAGCGCGGCCTCCAGGTCCTCGACCGTGGGATAGCTCGGCGCGATGCGGATGTTGGTATCGCGCGGGTCCTTGCCATAGGGCCAGGTAGCACCGGCCGGCGTGAGCTTGACGCCCAGGTCGGCGCAGAGTGCCGCAACCTTCTGGGCCGAGCCCTCGGGGCCATCGAAACTCACAAAGTAGCCGCCGCGAGGATGCGTCCAGGTAGCGCAGCCCGTCTCGCCCAGGCCCTCGGTGAGCTTGCGCTCAACCGCCTCAAAGCGCGGGCGCAAAAACTCCGCATGCTTTTTCATGTGCTCCTTGACCGCCTCGATAGTGGGAAGGAAACGCACGTGACGCAGCTGGTTGAGCTTGTCGGCGCTGATCAGGCCGGCCTTCAGGCGCTTGGAGAACTCGGCGATGACCGCGGGGCTCGCGCCGATAAAGCCGATACCGGCGCCCGGGAAGGTGATCTTGGACGTCGAGGCAAAGGCCACCACGCGGTCCTCGGTGCCCGCCGCGCGGGCGAGGTCAAAGATGTTGGCGAGCTCGTCGGTCTCGTCGTACAGGTCGTGTACGCAGTAGGCGTTGTCCCAGAAGATGCGGAAATCGGGCGCGGCCGTGGGCATCTCGACCAGGCGGCGCACGGTATCCTCGCTAAAGGTGATGCCCGTGGGGTTGGAATACTTGGGCACGCACCAGATACCCTTGATGGAATCATCGGCGGCAACCAAGCGCTCGATCTCGTCCATGTCGGGGCCGTTGTCGGTCATCGCGACGGGAACGTTCTCGATGCCCAGGTCGGCGGTGATGCCAAAGTGACGGTCGTAGCCGGGGACGGGGCACAGGAACTTGACCTTCTTGCCGTCGTGCGCGGCCTCGTAGGCATCCCAGGGTTCGCTGCCGCACGAGCCGCAGCGCCAGAACATGCCGACGATGTCATGCTCAATCAGCAAGCTCGACGAACCCAGTACGAGCGTCTGCTCGGCGGGGCAACCCAGGAACTCCCCCGCCAGCTTGCGTGCCGAGGGAATGCCCTCAAAGCAGCCGTAGTTGGAGCAGTCGACGTTGCCGTCGTGCAGATCGGCATCGGCATTGAGGATATCGAGCATGGGTCGAGAGATGTCCACCTGGGAGGGCGACGGCTTGCCGCGGGCCATGTCGAGCGCCAGGCCCTTGGCCTTGACCTCGGCAACCTCGGCTTTGAGCGCCTCGATGGCGACATCGAGTTCGGTGGTTTCCATCTTCTGGTAGATCGTCTGCATGGGTGCGACCTTTCGCGAAGCGGTACGTTGCAGTTCGTCTAAGTATAGACCGCCACCGCCGCAACGTTATGAAGCCGTGATAGATTAAGTTCATCGCAATGAATTACGAATCGCCGCGCATGCCGGCGTGGGGCGCCCGAGGAGGCACTATGGAATACGGATCGATCCAGGCCGAGGAATTCGGCGACCTGCAGCGCCTGGTCGACGGACTGTTTTACGACCGCCACGCCATTGACCGCCTGGACCTGATTGTGCAGGCCGAGATCTTGGACCTGGCACCCGACCTCATGGAAATCGTCAACCTGCTACCGCCCGGCTATTACGACCGCCAGTCACTTTGCGACCAGCTCAACTCCGCCTTGGCCGCCCACGGCTGGGGCGCCATCTACGGCACCGTGGAATAAACCTAGTCATTGGGGCCTGTGGTCAAAAAATAGCAAATATGAGTACTGTTACTTTTTTAGTAACAGCGATTTTGAATTGAAAAGGCCAGTCTTGGCCTTTTGTGTCAGGTTTTGGAAGGATGCATCGGCATTTTTCGTCCAGCCACGCAATCGTTAATGCACAGACAGAATAGATTTGTACATTATTTTTCGCGCCTAAAATGAAACGCCGTTTGTGACAGTACTCACAAACGGCGTTTTTTGGCCACTGGGGTGTCCGGCAGGTGGCAAGTACCACTCAAAACCGCGTTTTACACGCGCTCGAGCAGACTCTGGCGTCTGTTTCTACGCGCCTACTCGTTCTTGGGCGCGGGGTGCTTGCAGATCACACTCATATAGATCATGCCGATCACGGCAGCGGTGACCGAACCGGCAAGAATAGCGGCCTTGGCAGCCAGGACCTCGAACTGGGCCGTCGGGAAGGCGAGGCCGCTGATGAGGATCGACATGGTAAAGCCGATGCCGCCCAGAATGCCCACGCCAGCGATCATGTGCCAGTTGACGTTGCGCGGCAACTGACAAGCCTTGAGCTTAACCAGGGCGAACGTCATGCCAAAGATGCCGATCGGCTTGCCCAACAGC
The DNA here is from genome assembly GCA_905202145.1 of uncultured Collinsella sp. GTDB lineage: Bacteria > Actinomycetota > Coriobacteriia > Coriobacteriales > Coriobacteriaceae > Collinsella. The sequence goes on along the minus strand of CAJKQY010000036.1, from coordinate 15,809 downwards.
ATGCCAAAGTACACGCCGAGCGTCACCGGATCGGTGAGCAGCGCGCTCATGTCCACGCCCACCAGGCGAACCTGTGCGTTGACAAACGCAAAGATCGGCAGGATCACAAAGTTGACCGGCGTGGAGATCAGGCGCTCCATGCGGATGAGCGGCGGGGTCACGCGATGCATGACGCGCTCGACCTTGGTGGTCGAGACGGTAAAGTCGTGCTGGCCCAGGATGTGTGCCTCGTCGTCGTAGCGGTCATCGAGCAGCGGCAGGCACTCGCCCAACCAATCGGTGAGGCTATCGAGCTTGACGCCGCACTTGGCCGGGATGGTGAAGGCCAGGATGACGCCGGCAAGCGTAGCATGCACGCCGCTCTTGAACATGCAGAACCACAGCAGCAGGCCCAGCACCGAGTACGGGGCAAGGCGGTAATGCTGCGTCTTGTTGAGCCACACGAGCGCGCAGGTCACAAGCGCGGCGGCGCCCAACCAAAACGGATTGGGGCTCTGACCGTAGAAGATGGCGATGGCGGCGATGGAAATGAGGTCGTCGGCGATGGCAAGCGTCGAGAAGAACACACGCACGCCGTTGGGCACGCGATTACCCAAAAGCGACAGCACGCCCAGCGCAAAGGCAATATCGGTTGCCATGGGAATGGCCCAGCCGTTGTGCGCGCCGGCATGGTTAAAGATCAGATAGATGCAGGCGGGAACGACGACGCCGCCCACGGCCGCCAGCATGGGAAGCATAGCCTGGCGCGGGTTTTTGAGCTCGCCGACCGTCATCTCGTACTTAAGCTCAATGCCCACCAGCAAAAAGAAAATCGCCATGAGGAAGTCGTTGACGAATAGTTCAACGGTGAGACCGGCCGTAAGGTTGCCCAGACCCACATACAGCGGGGTCTCCAAAAAGTGATGGATGGCCTCGTAGGCATCGGTATTGGCGCAAATGACGGCGGCGATGGCGGCGAAGACCATGACGGCGGCGGAAATCGTGCCGTTCTCGGCGATGCGCTCCCAAATGTCATGGCGCTCAAAACGCTTGCGCTCACGGACGTTGAACAGCTGCTCGGGTGCTGCCATGGGCGGCTCCTTTCACGGGAAAGCTCCCGTCTTAAAAAAGCACGGCCCGCCCAAGTGGCGGCGCCGCGCTCTAACGTATTACGCTTGCATCTAGCCTACCCTGCACGACAAGCGCGCAAGCGTGGCCGAAAAGCGGAACCACAGGTTGAACATTATTTGCTCAACGGCACGGGCCCGCCTATCCAAGAGACGACGCGGCGCCGTGCACAAAAAACGACCGGAGCGCGGGGCATCCGCGATCCGGTCGTGGCGTTTGGTCAACTAAACCTAGCAGGCGGCCATGATGGGGGCAGCGACCTGCTTCTTACGGGAGAGGACGCCCGGCATCCAGACGCCGTCGTGCTCGTCGGCAATGCCCAGGCCCTTCTGAGCGGCCTCGGTCTCGCCCTCGAGCAGGACCTGCGAGCCCTCCTCCATGATGTCGGTGATGCACAGGACGATGCCGTCGGCACCCTTCTCGGCGGCGTAGGCGCGCATGGCCTCGCGAATCTCGTCGATCATGCCAAGCGCACGGCTCTTGTCGACAGTCTCGTACTGGCCGATGAGCAGCTTCTTGCCGGCAGGCTCGAACATCTTGATGTCGTTGCCGACCATCTCGGCTGCGGTGAAGGAGCCGGACGGACGGGTGAGGAAGACCTCCATGCCAAACTTGACCGGGTCGACGCCCACCTGCTCGCCGAGCTTGGCGGCGACGGCGCGGTCGACATCGGTGGTGGTGGGGCTCTTGAGCATGAGCGTGTCGGTCATCATGGCCGAGAGCAGCAGCTTGGCCTGGACGTCGGAAAGCTCAACGCCGAGCACGCCGGCAAGCTTGGTGACGATGGTGCAGCTGGAGCCCCAGGGCAGGCAGATGTAGTGCAGCGGACCGGCGGTCTCGAAGTCGCCGATGCGGTGATGGTCGACGACGCCAAAGACCGTGGCGTCCTTAAGGCCGGCGACGGACTGGGCAGACTCGTTGTGGTCGGTGAGGACGACGAGCTGACCGGCCTCGACGGAATCAATCACGCGGGGCTCGGCAATGCCAGCGTCGGCGAGCAGCTTGGCGGACTCGGCCGGAAGCTGACCAAGGGCGCAGGCCTCGTAGGTGTTGCCGGCATACTCAACCTGGTTGAGCAACTGGGACAGGACGACGGCGCTCATGATGGCGTCGTTATCGGGGTTCTGGTGACCAAAGACAAGAACGTTTGCCATGGATATCCTCCACTTGATATGTGTACTTGGACGTAGCTATGGTAGCACGCCGATGCCGAGCCTTCGCAGACGGAAGGGCCACGGCATATTTTGGGGCGCAGGCACGGGGGCCAAGGCTGTCCCTTTTGCACCATGTTGGTGCAATGTAACCTGTCCCCCTTGCACCAGCTATTTACCGGCAGCGCGCAGGGCTACGTAGGCGGCACCGATGATGCCGGCGTCGTTTCCGAGCGAAGCGACCTTAATGGGCGTCTCGCGCGAGGCGGAAAGCGCGTACTGCTTAAAGTGCTCGCGAACCTTGTCGAGGTAGACATCGGCCGAGGCGGAGGCGCCGCCGCCGATGAGGAACATCTCGGGATCAACCACGTTGGCAATAAGCGCCAGTGCGCGGCCGAGATAGTCGGCCATGGCATCGGCCGCAGCCAACGCGAGCTTGTCGCCCTCGCGGCAGGCTTGGAACACGTCCTTGGAATCGGAGGGGCCGGTGAGCTCGATGGGCTCGACACCCGCCTTCTTGCACTCGGCCAGGTAGTTGCTCACCACGCCGGTGGCGCTGGAATACTGCTCCAGGTGGCCATGGCCGCCGCAGCCGCAGGTGCGCTCCTCAGCTGGGTTCAGGCACATGTGGCCAATCTCGCCGCCAGCACCCACAACGCCCGATACCACGTCGCCGTTAACGATAACGCCGCCACCCACGCCGGTACCGATGGTGACCATCACCACGTTCTGCACGCCCTTGGCAGAGCCGAGCCAGGCCTCGCCCATGGCGGCGGCGTTGGCATCGTTCTCGTACTTAACGACCGCGTCGGGGCAGTGCTGCTGAATGGCGATCCTCAGCTCGGGCAGGTTAATGGCAATGTTGGCCTTGACCTTGGCATCGCCCGACGCCGGGATGGGGCACGGAACGGCCAGGCCAATGCCCGCCACAAAGGCGCGCGGAATCTGGGCCTTGGCGACCACCTGGTCGATAGCCTCGGTCACCGCGGCAAAGCCCGCAGCATCAACGATGGGAGGCGTAGGCACGCTGGCCTTGGCCAGCAGGTTGCCGTCCTCGTCGAACAGACCCTCCTTAACCGAAGTGCCGCCGACGTCAATGCCGATGTAGTACTGCTTAGGTTCCATGGGAGCCCACCTTTCTCGTTTAAACATTGCCTGTATGGTACCGCTCCCAAGGCAAAAACCTACCAAAAAGGGACAGGTTTGTTTTGGCAGGTTTTATCTGGGGAAACGCAAATGGCTGCTCAACAGGCCGCGCAAGACCATCCCCAAAAATAAAGGCGCCGGGAGGCGGAGACTCCCAGCGCCCGTCAAAGGGACTATGTTGTCTGTTGGACCGCACGGTCCGTCGCGGCGATAACGCCGGCTAGGCCTTAAGTGCCTGCAGCTGCTTGTGAACCTCGATGAACTCCGTCGCCATGACGCGCATGGTCTCGGTGCCGGCCATCTGGTCCTCGGCATGCAGCAGAATCAACGGGGCCTCGCCGTTACGTTCGCCGTTGGCCTCCTTCTTCAGAAGCCCCATGTGAACATCGTGGCCACCGTTATAGGCCTCGTCGCCCTGCTTGATAAGCTCCTCGGCGGCGTCAAAATCGCCCTCCTTGGCCTTTTGCACGGCATTGATGTACATGCTCTTGGCGGTACCGACGTAGCTGATGATCTCAAAGCAGGTCATCTGCAGTTCGTTCATATCCTCCATGCAGAGCACCTAGCCCATCACGCTGACGCAGTGGTCGATGATGCCGGCAGCGTTCATGCGGCCGTAGTCGACCATGTTGATGACCTCGACCGGAAAACGACCGGCGGCCTCCTTCTCAAAATCGCCCTTGGTGTAGCCGATCTGCGGACCAAGCAGCAACATGTCGCACTCGTCCAGGTGATCGTGGGCCTCGTTCATGGGACGAGCCTCGACCTCAATATCCAGACCACGGTTTGCAACCTCGGCCTGCATCTTCTGGACCAGCAGGCTCGTGGACATACCGGCATTGCAGCAGAGCATGATCTTCTTCATGGTTTCCTCCTTATAACTGCGCGGCGCGCAGACGACAATTGGTTTTATTCCTTGCGGCTATTGTGCCCACCCCCCTGCATCTTTACACAAGGGAGAGAGCTGCGGGCACCGGCGCCGCGTACCGGCGCCCGCAAAGGTGAAAGGGACGAACGTTAGGCGTTCTACTCGGCGAGAGCCTCCTGCTTGGCGATTGCCTTCTCGGAAATCTTCATAAAGGGCAGGTAGACGGCCATGCCAATGACAATCTCGATAGCCTGCCACACGCCAGCGCGCCAGTCAAAGCCCGTAGCGAGCAGGGCATTGATGACGGGAGGCATGGTCCAGGGCACCTGGGCGATGCAGGGGCTGATGATGCCTGCGCAGGTAAGGCCATAGGTGATGCCGATGAACAGGTCGGGAAGGAGGACAAACGGGATCATGAGCGGCAGGTTGTACACGATGGGGTAACCGTAGATAACCGGCTCGTTGATGTTGAACAGACCAGGCAGGATAGCCATCTTGGAAACGGTCTCGGAAGCCTTGTTTTTGGAGAACAGGAGCGTGTCGAGCAGGAGCATGAGGGTGCAGCCCGAGCCGCCGATGAGGGCGAAGCTGTTAACGATCTGCATGTTCATGTAGTGATCGGGCTGGATGGTGCCACCGGCGGCAAAGGTAGCCATGTTGTCGACGATGAGCATGGTCAGGATCGGCTCGACGGTAGCGCCAGAGATGGTGGACTGGTGAATACCGACGCAGAACAGCAGGTTGGCAAGGGTGTAGATGAGGATAACAGCCCACGGACCGGCGTTCATGATGCTCTTGAGCGGGTTGGAGATGCACGTGGAGATGATGGTGCACAGATCGGTGCCGGCGCACACGGCGAGCAGGGCCGCGGCAAGAGCGAAGATCGCGAGGTTGAGCAGCATCGGGATCATGACGTTGAAGGAGTTGGAGACCGCGGGAGGCACGCCCTCGCCCAGCTTAACCTTGAGCCTCTCGACGCCAGAAATCTTGATGAAGAGCGAGACGGAAAGCAGGGCGATGATAATAGCCGAGAACAGACCGTTGGTGCCGGTGTTGGCAGTCGAAAGGGCGCCCGTGACCTCGGCGGAGGTGATCTTGTCGGTGAGCAGTGGGCTCGTGGCGGCAAGCGAGGCGGTGATCTGCTGCGGCATCATGATGACGAAGGCAGAGATGGCGACGACCACGCAAGCGAGCGGGTTATCGAAACGCTTGTTCTTGGCGAGGCTGTAGCCAATCAATCCGGCCAAGATAATGGCAGAGACGTTGAGGGTGCCCAGCGTAATTGCCGAGCCCCACGTCTGAAGGTTGGCAAGGCCCGCCGCATCGAGCGGGAACAGAGGGAACACGACGTTGTTAATAAGAACCGCGATACCCGCAAGGATATAGAGCGGCGTGATGGTCGCGAAGGCGTCACGCAGGGAACGCAGGTGAACCTGGTTTCCCACCTTCGCAGAGACCTCGGCAAACTTGTCGAGGAAGCTCTTTCCGTTGTCACTGGCCATGATTGCTCCTAACTTTCAAATCCGGCCTTTTCCTATGCGCACGGTGGTCTGTCGCCCTCTACCACCAGATGTGCCATGTGTTGCGCGCGGCGGCGCGCGGTCTGGGCGTTCGCCCGGTCGCTAATCAACCACGTGGGTCGTGGCGACCTGTTTGAGCCAGGCCGCCGACTTCTTAAGGCGGCGCTTGTAGCCGTCCATGAGATCGACCTCGACAAAGCCATAGCGATTCTTAAAGGCATTGGCCCAAGACCAGTTATCGATGACGGCCCAATAATGGTATCCGCGGCACTTGGCGCCCTCGTCGATGGCCTTGGCCACCCACTCCAGGTGCTGACGTACAAAGTCGACGCGGTAGTCATCCTGGATGGTTCCTTCGGCGTCACGGTTCTTGTATTCGTCCATGATGCCGATGCCGTTCTCGGAAACGAACCACTCAAGATCGGGGTAGTTCTTAGCGCAGTCCATGCCAAAGTCGTAGAGGCCCTGCGGGTAGATCTCCCAGCCGCGGCTCTCGTTCATAACGGCGTCGGGCCATACGTACTCGTCGGCAAAGTGCGGCAGGCCGTACTGGTCGACCTTGCTCGCCGGCGCCTGAACACGCGTGGGGTGGTAGTAGTTGCAGCCGAGCCAGTCGACAACACCCTGCTTGAGGATCTCTTGGTCGCCGGCGCGGAACGGGAGCTTAACGCCGCCCTCGGCCAGGCTGTCGAGCACGTCAGCAGGAAGCTCGCCCTTGGTAATGAGGTCGAGCCACCAGCGGTTGTTGATGCCGCTGGTCATACGCACGGCCTCGAGGTCTGCCTCGCTGGGGTTCTCCTTGGTATAGACCGGGGTAAAGCAGTTGATCATGCCGATCTTGGCATCGGCGCGAATAGCGCCCTCGTCATAGGCGCGACGATAGTTGGCCACGGCCAGCGCGTGCGCCAGCGAGATGTGATACTGCACGGTGCGGGCGCGGTTGAAGTCGTGGAGCTGCGGGAACCACACGCCCTCCTGATAACGCTGCTCGGGCTCGACGATGGGCTCGTTAAAGGTGAACCAGTACTTAATCTCCTGGCCAAACTCGTGGAAGGCGACGTCGGCGTAATGTGCGTAAGCCTCGACGACCTCACGGCTCTCCCAGCCGCCACGGTTAAAGAGGTAGGTGGGCATGTCAAAGTGGTACAAGTTGACAAACGGCTCCAAGCCGGCTTCGCGAGAGGCGCGGAACAACTCGTGATACCACGCGGCACCTTCCTCGTTGAGGTTGCCGTCGGCATCGAGCAGACGGCTCCACTGGATGGAAGTGCGATAGGTATCCAGACCCAAGTCCTTCAAAATGCGAAGGTCTTCCTGGTACTTGGCCATAAAGTCATTGCCGGCGTAAGAGCCAACGCGGTTGTAGAACGAACCCAGATCCTGGATGGACCAGGTGTCCCACAGGTTCTCGAGCTTGCCGCCCTGGTTCCACTGACCCTCAGTCTGCGGGCCGGACATAGCAGCGCCAAAGAAGAAGTCGTTGGGCAGCTGATACTGTGCCATCAAAGTCCTCGCTTTCGTGTTCTAGAGCTTCCGGTTGGAGACGGGTTTGCTTTGGCAGGTTATCCGGCGCGGGCGCGCACCGGTTATACCGATATCCAACCCGCCAAAACAAAACTGTCCCCAAACGGCCGATCCTGTTGTGCGGAAGGATTCCGTTCGTTGCTTAAACTATAGCGCTCTAATTCTGAAAGTAAAGCGTCTTTTTCTTTTTTCTTTCTCGAACTTCTTAGATAAAAGTAATATGGATGCCCTGTTGAGGGTTATACTTACTTTTTGTATTCATATATGTCGGAAAGGAGGTTCCATGATTCCCAAATACGAGGCGATAGCTGCAGATATTCGTCGAAGTATCGAGGATGGCGCTCTTAAACCGGGCGACAAGCTTCCCACCGTCGTTGAGTTCTGTGAGCTCTATAGCGTTTCCAAAATCACCGTCAAACGAGCTATCGAGCAAATCACCGAGGAAGGTCTTATTACCAGCCGGCGCGGATCGGGTACCTACGTTAAGGACACGGCGGGACTTCCCGGCCAGGCGTTTTTCCAGGGCAAAAACGACCGTGCCCAGGGCTTTTCGTATGAGCACCGTGGGGAAAAGGTGACCTCGGTGGTCTACGATTTCTCGATTGTTAATCCACCAGCGGACATCGCAGCCCAGCTGGGAATTGCCGAGGATGACTTTGCCTATCACGTCGTGCGCGTGCGTCAGGCCGATGGGAAGCCCATCGTTATCGAGTACACCTACATGCCCCTCGAGCTGATTCCGGGGCTGAAAAAGAAGGACCTGTACGGATCGGTCTACCATTTCATCCGCGAGCAATGCGGGCTGAAAATTTCGAGCTTCCACCGCACCATTCGCGCCGTGGCAGCAACCGAGGAAGAAGCCGAGCGCCTGGACACCAAGCCTGGCTCTCCCCTGCTCGAGCTCACCCAGATTGGCTTTTTGGACAGCGGCGCCGCCTTTGAGTATTCGGTCTCGCGCAACGTTGGCGACCGCTTTGAGTTGCACAACGTAACGTTGGCATAGGTTTTTGTAGTCATATGCGGGCGCTCATTTTGAGCAGTTTTACGCGGCGCCCGCGCAACACAATGGGGTATGAATATGTCCGATTTGATTAAACTGACGCCGATCTTCCACGAGAAGATCTGGGGCGGCCGCCAGCTCGAAACCGTATTTGGCTACGACATTCCCGATGGCCCCATCGGTGAGTGTTGGGCCATCTCGGCCCATCCCAACGGCGACTGCCAGATTGCGGAGGGACCGTACACCGGCCACACGCTGTCGTGGCTGTGGGCCGAGCACCGCGAGCTCTTTGGCAACTGCGAGGGCAAGGAGTTCCCGCTGCTCATCAAGATTCTGGACGCCAAGGACGACCTTTCGATCCAGATTCATCCCAACGACGAGTACGCCGCCGAGCACGAGAACGGCAGCCTGGGCAAAACCGAGTGCTGGTACGTGCTGGATTGCGAGCCCGGCTCCACGATCATCGTCGGCCAGCGTGCTAAAGACCGCACCGAGGCCGCACAGATGATCGAGGACGGTCGCTGGGACGACATGCTCAACGTGCTACCGATCCACAAGGGCGACTTTTTCCAGATTGATTCCGGCACTGTGCATGCCATCAAGACCGGCACGCTCATTTTGGAGACGCAGCAGTCGAGCGACGTGACGTATCGCCTGTATGACTACGACCGCCCTGGCACCGACGGCAAGCTGCGTCCCCTGCACATTGAGCAGAGCCTCGACTGCATCGACTTTGATGCTCAGGCTCCGACCGACGGCACGGTGACCGCGCCCGAGGTGGACGGCGTGACCGAGCTCGAGTCTAACTCCTGCTACACCGTCGATCGCGTACGTGTTGACGGCAACAAGACCCTCGACCAGCGCTGGCCCTTCATGTGCCTGTCGGTCATCGACGGTGAAGGCACCGTCTGCGGCGACCCCGTCCACAAGGGAAGCCACCTGCTGGCCCCGAGCACCGTCAGCTCCATCGACCTCGAAGGCAAGATGGAACTGATCGTCTCGCATCTGTAGATCGCACCAACAACCCAAACGCAACAAGGGGCTCCCCCGTCCATGTACGGGAGAGCCCCTTGCTATATCTATTTATCAGCCCACCCGGCTCTCCAGATCAAAAAGCGAACGAGTAGAGCGACGATCGCAAGCAACGTTAACAAAGGACCTGGGCGGGCATATGGGGCAACATCGATCGCGAGTTCCGCACGCAAAGGAGGCCACTTAATGTGGCCTCCGTCTTGCGCAGGACTGCCCGAGCAGGCGATGTTGCCCCATACGCCCGCCCGGGTCCGCCGGGATCAAGACAGCTTGACGATCGGTGCAAAACCTTTCATAAGCTTTTTGGTCTGGCCGGTCTTTTCGAACTGGACCTCGATCATGTCTCCAGCGACCGAGATCACGGTACCCGTGCCAAAGGTCTTATGGCTCACGGTATCGCCCGCGGCAAAGTCCTGCGATGCGCTGGCGCGATCGACCTTGCGCTCCACCGTCGGCGACACCTTAGACGACGGCTTTTTGGCTCGCGGCGCGCCCGAGCCAAAGGTCGAGGCAACACGGCCGGCGTCGGGCGAAACCCCACGATGGCGCTCGGTCCCGTAACTGCTGCCGCCAAAGAAGTCGTCAAAGCTCGATCCGCCGCGCGAACCGGAACCGCCGGTCGAACGCGTATGCGAACCGAACACCTTGCCGCCATACATATCCGAGCCCATGCCCGAGCCAAAGGTGCCGTGACGGTCGCCGCGCTTCTCCCAGCCCGTTCCCTCAAAACCGGCAGAACCGATACCGCTAAACTCGATATCCTCAAACGGAATCTCGTTGAGGAAGCGTGAGCGCGGGTTGGCAGAGGTCGAGCCGTAGGTGCGACGCGTTGCCGCATAGGTCAAGAACAGGCGCTTGCGAGCACGCGTGATGGCAACGTAGGCCAGGCGACGCTCCTCCTCGAGCTTGCCCGGATCATCGCTGCCGCCAAAGTCGTGCACGTGCGGAAAGATGCCTTCCTCCATGCCGGCCACGAACACCGCCGGGAACTCCAGGCCCTTGGCGGAGTGGATGGTCATCATGGTGATGGCATGCGTCTCGCCTGCCAAAGAATCCAAGTCGGAGCGCAGGGCCAGCCACTCCATGAGAGCGGGCAGCGCCTTACAGGTGAGCGAACCGTAGGTGCGCTCGATCTCGTCGGCATGCACGGCGCCCGCCGGCATCTCCGTCGGCGCGGCATAGGCGTTACCCGCGATGGCGGCGGCCAGGGCATCCTGCGGCGAGAGCGCCGGGGCGGCCAGGCTATCGAGCGGGTTGGAACCAGCGGCGTCGCGAGCGCCGACCAGCGCCTCAAACGAGGATGCCGGGGCGGACGGTCCCGGCTCAGGCGCAGGCGCGCTCACCACGACGGGCTCGGGCTCGGCGCCGGCGGGCACGTCGGCAACACCGGCCGCGCGCAGCTCTTCTAGGCTCTCGAGCGTACCCTCGATATCCTCGTGCGTCTCTTCAAATTCGGCTGCAACGCCCAGGAATTCCTGAATGTTCTCGGCGCGGCTCTCGGACTCCATGGTGCCCTCGGCGCGGAATGCCTGCAGCAGGCCCGTCTTGTCGACAATCATCTCGACGACGTCCTTGAGCTCGCCGTCCATGCGACGACCCTCGCGCACCAGCGCCACAAAATTCGACAGGCCGTTGCGCACCTTGGCGCTAAACATGCCCGTCTCGGCGCACGCGATCTCGCAGGCCTGGAAGAACGAGCAGCGGTTGTCGCGTGCCAGCTGTTCGATCTTTTGGATCGAGGTGGAGCCGATACCGCGGCGTGGCGTGTTGATGACGCGCTTGACGCTCATCTCGTCGGCCGGGTTCACGATCATCTTGAGATAAGCCATGACATCGCGGATCTCAGCACGGTCGAAGAATCGCGTGCCGCCCACGATCTTGTAGGGCACGCCCGCGCGCAGGAACATATCTTCGAGGATACGCGACTGGGCGTTGGTGCGGTAGAACACGGCGATGTCGTCGTAACTCGTGCCCTTGGCATGCAGCTTTTCGATCTCTCCGGCAATCCAGCGACCCTCGTCGCGCTCATCGCTTGCCTGGAAGGCCTGAATCTTCTCGCCGTCGCCCTCGGCCGTAAACAGGCGTTTGTCCTTGCGCTGCGAGTTGTGGCGCACCACGGCGTTGGCGGCGCTCAGGATATGACCCGTGGAGCGGTAGTTCTGCTCCAGCTTGACGGTCTTGCAGTTTTTAAAATCCTTCTCAAAGTCCAGGATATTGGTGATGTCAGCGCCACGCCAGCTATAAATGGACTGGTCGTCATCGCCCACAACCATGAGGTTTTGATACTTGGCGGCCAGCAGGTTGGCGATCTCGTACTGGACGTGGTTGGTGTCCTGATACTCGTCGACGCTAATGTAGCGGAAGCGCTCCTGGTACTTGTCGAGCACCTCGGGGCGGGTGCGCAGCAGCTCGAGTGTGCGCACGAGCAGGTCGTCGAAGTCCATGGCGTTGGCGGCACGCAGGCGGCGCTCCAGCTCCAGGTAGACTTGCGCGGCCTTTTTGTCATTAGGGCTGTCGGCGGATTTGAGCATGTCCTCGGGCCCGATCATGGCGTTTTTGGCCGAGCTGATCTTGCTGCGGATCATGTTGATGGGGAACTGCTTTTGCTCGATGCCGAGCGCCTGCATAATGTCGCGCACCATGCGCTTTGAGTCGTCATCGTCGTAGATGGTGAACTGCCCGGTGTAGCCCAGCAGGTCGGCGTCCTCGCGCAGCATGCGCACGCACATGGCATGGAAGGTGCACACCCACATGCCGCGGGTGCCGCTGGGGATGAGCGCTGCCAGACGCTCACGCATCTCGGCCGCGGCCTTGTTGGTAAACGTGATGGCCAGGACCTGCCAGGGCTTAACGCCCAGGTCGCCAAGCATATGCGCGATGCGGAAGGTCAAGACGCGGGTCTTGCCCGAGCCGGCGCCGGCAAGAACCAGCAGCGGGCCCTCGGTGGTCAGGACCGCCTCGCGCTGGGCGGGGTTCAGGCTATCGATATCGACGAGCGGCTTGGCGGGTTTGGGTGCCGGAGCCGGGGCGTCGTAGATGTCGAGCGGAACGAGCTCGGGTTCCGGCGCGGCGGGGGCGGTGTATGCATCGAGCGGCACGGGTTCCGGCGCGGGCGGCACGGGTACCGCGGTGTTCTTTTCCCAGGGCAGGGGCTGGGTCATGGGCGACTCCTCATCTGACGGACGGCGCGCCTGCGGGCAGCGCCATAGTTTGAGCCGTACCAGTATACCGAGCCGTGCGGACACCGACGCAAATCACACCACGACTCCGTGCGCCACCACCATCCAAGCATCACCAAATAAGTTGCGGTGAAATAGTTCCTGAAACCAGCCTTCTGGCCCCCAAACAGGAACTATTCCACCGCAACTTCGATTGGCTCGGAGGGATAGAATATCTACCATTTCTACCCCGTCCCCACATGACAGGAGGGTTGCTGTGAAGCATAGGGTGCTCTATTACATGGTCGATGGTTCGACCGAGGCGGGTCAGGCGGCGCTCGACACAATCGAAGGTGGCGATCAGATTGAGCTGGTGGGCTGCGCGCACGAGCCCAATGTCTGCCCCACCGTCGAGCAGCTGGCAGGCTGCGAGGGCTTTGTCGGCGAGTTCGGCCCCGTCGATGATGCATGTGCCGACGCCATGGCCGCCACGGGGATGCGCATTGTCTCGAACATGTCTATCGGCCTTAACCACGTTGCCGTCGAACTCCTAGACTCTCATGGCATCACCGTCACCAACTGCCCTGGGTACTGCTCAGACGACGTCGCTCAACACACCATCGCTTTGATGCTTGACCTGATGCGCCAAGTTACGTTTCTTAACCGCGATGTGCGTGACGGCGTTTGGAATCCACTTGCCGGTTATACCATGCACCGCACGCAGGGTCGCACACTGGGGCTTGTCTTTTTTGGCAGCATCGCGCGTGCCGTGGCGCCCATCGCACAAGCGCTTGGCATGAAGGTGCTGGTGTGGGCGCCGACCAAGAGTGCAGAAGAGCTCGCTGCGGCAGGCTGTGCCAAAGCACAAACGCTCGATGAGTTACTCGGCACATCGGATATCGTCAGTCTGCACTGTCCCCTGATTCCAGAGACCGAAAAACTCATCGGCAAGCGCGAGCTTGCACTCATGAAGCCCACGGTATTTTTGATTAACACGGCCCGCGGGCCCATCGTGGATGAGGATGCCCTGGTCGCCGCGTTGAACGAGGGCATCGCCAGCGGTGGCACGCGCGGCATCTGCGGCGCCGCGCTCGACGTACTCGCCGACGAGACCGCGCCCAACCAGGCCCTGATCGCGCATCCGCGCTGCATCGTCACACCCCATTGCGCCTACAGCACGCAGGAAGCCTACGACACCGTCCGTCGCATGTCGCTACAGGCCGTAGTAGACAAGCTCGTCTTTAACCGCAAGCCCAAGCACACCGTGGCCGAATAATTAGTGCAAAGAGGTCGGGTTTGTCTGTACCAAGTTGGTGCTAAGTAACTTGACCCCAATGCACCAAAAAAAGTTGCGGTGAAATAGGGACTGTTGGAGCCTTCAACAAGGCCTTTTAATCCCTATTTCACCGCAACTCCGATAGATATCGCGTATTCGAATACGGCAGCGAGCGGCTGCCAGAGCGTCGACCAAGCTAGAGGCCGAGCATAGGCTCCAGAACGAAGAAGTATGCGAGCACCACGATGCCCAGGATGATGCGGTAAACACCGAAGCACTTAAAGTCGTGACGACGGACGAAGCCCATGAGCCACTTGATGGCGATGAGCGAAACCACAAAGGCCACAACGCAGCCCACGCCCAAGATAGCGACCTCGTTGGCGCCGAACGTGCCGCCCTTGATGAAGTACTTGACCAGCTTGAGCGCACTCGCGCCAAACATGACAGGGATGGCCAGGAAGAACGTAAACTTGGACGCCACCGAACGTGTGCAGCCCAAAAGCAGGCCACCGATGATGGTAGAACCGGAACGAGACGTACCAGGCACCAGCGAAAGCACCTGGAAGCAGCCGATACCCAGCGCAGTCTTCCAGCTCAGGTCCTCGAGCGTGGCGATGGAGCCAAAGTCCAGATTCTCGTCATCGTCCTCATCCTCAGCGGTAGCCGCGGCGGGCGCCGCAAAGTGCGCACCGGCGGGACGTCCGCCCGCCACCACAGCACGCGAACCAAACGAACCGGCAACGGCCATTTCCTCGCGCTTGCTCGCGCGCCAGCTCTCAATCACGATAAACAGCACGCCGTACACAATGAGCGCCAGCGCCACGACGGGAGCATTGTAGAAATGCTCCTCCATCCAGTCGTTGAGCGGCAGACCGATTGCCGCGGCGGGAATGCAGCCGAGCACAATCTTGCCCCACAGCACCCAGGTGTCGCGACGGCCCTCCTTGCCCTTGCTGGGAGAAAACGGGTTAAGGTCGTAGAAGAACAGGACGCAGACGGCCAAAATGGCGCCAAGCTGAATCACGACCAGGAACATATTCCAGAACGTCTCGCTCACGTTCATCTTGACGAACTCGTCCACCAAGATCATGTGACCCGTCGACGAAACAGGCAGCCATTCGGTGATGCCCTCGACCAGGCCCATGAAGGCAGATTTTAGAAGCTCGATGATATCCAAAGGGACCCCCTCGTTAGACACCCGCCGATATTGTTCTGCGGACGGTGCGGGCGATGTCCCATTATCAACCGTTGGCGGCACGCCTGTGCCTACCCTTACCAAAAAACTCGCCCGTTCACAGAATTGCGAGCGGTCAAATTCGAATCCTTGGGTATAACTGCAACAAGATAAAGTGTCCGGCGGCCAACGCGCCCGCGCCCGCCCGACGCACGGGCCCCACGCCCGTGCGATAGACCAAGGAGGAAACCATGAACGAGGGCTATACCAAGGTATTTGTTTCACTCGACGGTACTGAGCAGCAGGATTTTGTGCTCGCACGCGCCATCAAGGTCGCCGCGAACAACGGCGCTAAGCTGATTATCGGCCACGTCATCGACTCCACCGCACTCGAGAGTGCCGGTTCCTATCCGGTCGACCTGGTCAACGGCTTGGAGGAGGCCTTTAACAACTCCATCGCCAAGCAGCTCGAGGAGGCCAAGGCCAATCCCGACATTCCCGAGGTCGAGGTCATGATTCGCACCGGCCGCATTCGTGAGACGCTCAAGGATGAGATGCTCGACGTTGTCAAGCCCGATCTGGTGCTCTGCGGCGCCCGCGGCCTGTCCTCAATTAAGTACGCGCTCTTGGGCTCGATTTCGACATTCCTGCTGCGCAATACGGACTGCGACATTTTGGTCGTGAAGTAGGTTCCTTCCCGCCGGCGCAAGGCCTGCGGGGTTATCACGCCGACGTCCTCGCCGCTTCGCGGCTGCGGGATGTCGGCTTTGATAACCCCTCCCGGCCTTGCGCCTTCGTCACCGTACTTCAGCGAGTTGTCTGATTGAAAAATAGCGTGCCGCCCCGTTTGGGG
>CAJKQY010000035.1:0-19690 GCA_905202145.1 uncultured Collinsella sp. | reverse complement strand
CCCGAGCGGGGGCGCGCTCCTAGAACGTCGCGGACCACAGCCCGTGCAGGTTGCAATAGGCATAGACGGTACCGGTCTTGGAGCCGCCGGCAAAAAACGTCGCGGGCTTCATGCCGGGCTGGAGGTAATGGACCTCCAGACGGCCCTCGGCCTCAAGGGCAATCCACTCGATGTAGTGCTCGGGCACCATAGGATGCTCGACCGAGCCCACGCGTGCGCGGATCACGTGACCGTCGCGCTCGCTCTCAACGACCGGCACGTGCTTCTCGTGCGCCGCGTCCTCGGTGTTCGCGGTCAGCTCCGTGCAACCGGCAGGGGTTGCAACGTCGTTGCCAAGGGCGGCAATGAGCTTGCCATCGGAGTCCTTAAAGTATTTCGCCATAATGTTCTCCTTTGCTGATGTGCCGATGTTCTTGAGGTTCTTATGCCCAAAGGCAGGCGAACCATCCACGGCATGGCAAATGAACACATAACGAGCGAGGCTAGCGCCCGGGGTCAGAGCGCGCCGGCGACCCGAAGCCGTCTCGACAGCCCCGGTTGCCATCTGCGCAGTTAGCGCCCGTCGCCGCCGAGCAGTGCCAGAACATCCTCGCGGGTAAACAGCGCCGAGGAGATGCCGTCGCCGCCGAGCACGCTGTTGACCAGGTCGCGTTTGGACTCCTGCATCTGCATGATGCGCTCCTCGATCGTGTCCTTGGCGATGAGTTTGTACACGGTCACGGTATGTTGCTGGCCAATACGGTGCGCGCGGTCAGTCGCCTGGTCCTGCGCGGCCACGTTCCACCACGGGTCGTAGTGAATGACCACGTCGGCCGCCGTCAGGTTGAGGCCCACGCCGCCCGCCTTGAGCGAGATCAGAAACACCGGCACCTCGCCCGCCTGGAACTGCGCGACCATCTTGGCACGGCTCTCCTTGGACGAAGCGCCCGTGAGCTTAAGAAAGCCGATGTCCTCCTTGGCCAGGCGCTTGCCGATGATATCGAGCATGCCCGTGAACTGGCTGAACAGCAGAATGTGGTGCCCGCCGTCGAGCGCACCGTGCACGAGCTCCATGCAAGCGTCGATCTTGGCGCTCCCCGCCTTGTAATCCTCGTAGTGTAGACGCGGGTCGCAGCAGATCTGGCGCAGCTTGGTGAGCTCGGCGAGCACCTTGAGCTTGTCTTTCTTAAACTCGGATGCCTCGCGGTGCTGCACCTGCTGGGCGATGCGGTCTTGGTTGGCCAGGTAGAGCTTGCGCTGCTCGCCGGTGAGCTGCGCCATGACGGTGTCCTCGATCTTCTCGGGCAGGTCGGCCACCACGTCTTCCTTAACACGGCGCAGCACAAACGGCGACACGAGCGCCTGCAGGCGAGCGGCACTATCGCCCTCGGCATGCTCTACTGGGCTCTCAAAGCGCTTGGCAAACGACTCGCGCGTGCCAAGCAGGCCCGGCATCAAAAAGTCGAAGATGCTCCAGAGCTCGGACAGGCGGTTTTCGATGGGCGTGCCCGTCAGGGCAAAGCGCACGCCGGCCGGCAGGCACTTGGCGGCGCGCGCTACCTGCGTGAGCGGGTTTTTAATGTACTGGGCCTCGTCGAGCACGACGCGGGCAAAGTCCTGCTCGGCATACTCGTCGATATCGCGGCGCATGAGGTCATACGACGTCACAACCACGTTATGCTCGTCGGCGCCGGCTATCTGCACGCGGCGCTGTGCCTTAGCACCCACGATGGCGCACACGTCGAGCGACGGGGCAAAGCGCTCCAGCTCGGCAGTCCAGTTGTACACGAGCGACGCAGGGCACACCACGAGCGTGGGCTTGGCGTCCCCCGCCTCCACGCGCGCCAGGATATGCGCGATCATCTGCAGTGTTTTGCCCAGGCCCATGTCGTCGGCCAAGATGCCGCCAAGGCCCAGGTGCTCGAGCGAGCCGAGCCACTGGTAGCCGTCGACCTGATAGCCGCGCAGTGTGGCTTTGAGCGAGACCGGCACCGTAAAGTCCATCTTGCCGAGCGTATCCAAGCGCTCGACGGTGCGACGGAACGCAGCGTCGCGATCGGCCTCAAGCGCCGGCGTGCGCGCGAGCATGCTGTCGACGAACAGGGTACTCGACGCGGGAAGCGACACGCCGTCGAGCAGATCGACGGCATCGACGCCCAGGTCCTCGGCAAGACCAAACGCGGCGCGGGCACCCTCGTCCAGGCGTACGATGTCGCCCGACGTGAGACGCGCAAACGTCTGGTGGCGCTTGTACGAGTCCAGATAGATGGCAAGATCTGCCGCCGAAAGACCGCTCGCGCCCAGTTCAACATCGAGCAGGTTACTCTTGACGGTCGCGCGCACCGAAAGCTTGGGCGCAGGGCGGACCGAGACCTGGCGCAGGCGGTCACTGAGCATGACCTCGCCCAGCTCGGACAGGGCAGACAGGCCCTCGGTCAGCAAGTGGAACAGGCTCTCGTCATCGCGTTCCTCAAACGCCAGGCCGCCCTCGTAAAAGTCGAAATACAGGGCCGCCGTATCCATAACGCGAAACTCTGCTATCTCGTCGCGCGGCGGCACGCCCGGGCGCTGCTCTTCGAAGGGGCTGCCCGGAGCGCCCAGGCTAAAGAGATCTGCCGACCAGTCGCCGTAGGAAACCGTAATCTTGCAGGTCACAAGCCCGTCATCGACACCGATTGCCATGGCAAAGCTCGGCTCGGGCGCCACGGTGTCGAGCACGGCGGGAGCGGTGAGGTCGGTGTATTCGCGCAGCACGGGCAGTGCCATGCGGCAGAATTCGCCCACCTGTTCGGCGGCGATATGGACCGGCGTGCGACAAGGCAGCAGACGCGACAGAAACGGTGCGGCATGCTGGGCAAACGCTGCATCGGCGCGGCGCGCGCGGTGCGTGTCGACCAGATAGGCAACGTCGCCCGAGGCAAAGCAGTACATATCGGCGGGCAGACGCAGGTCGTAGCTGCCACCGGCCGCCGGCGCGATCTTGGCGGCAAGGAGCGGCGGTTGTTTTGCCGAGGCCTCGTCCTCTCCCACCGGCGATAACTCAACCGCAACCTCGTAGGAACGATGCGTCGTCGTTCCCCGCGACCAGGCGGGCTCAAAGGAAATGGTCCGGCCACGCAGCAGGTCCAGCATGTATACGATGTCATGCTCGGACAGCGGCAGCTGGCGCTCGGCGACAAAGCCGCTGCGTGCAAAATCGTACGACGCCGAACGCGAACTTGTGATGTCATCGAGATAGGCGACTGTCGTCACAACAAGGTTGAGCAGCTTTGTCGACACGTCTTCGAAGGCTTCGGGCGTATGGACAAACGTGAGCTTCTTGCCGTACGAAAAGGTGCCGCCTCGAACATAGGCGTCGGCCATGCCGTCGATATCCTTGACCACGTAGGACACCGAACCGCAGCGAATGCGGAACTCGAGCGCCCAGCTAAAGCGGTCGGCGAACAGCGGATTGTAGTACGGCACCAACGAGGGCTCCAACGCCGCTTTGGGGGCGTCGGGATCGACAGTGCCGGCGAGCTTGCGGCGCATGCTCGCCAGCTCATCCATGCGCGCGTCCGAAAGATCGGAGAGCGCCGCCATGAGGCTGGGGCTCGTGGGGACGGGCGCCGGAAAGGGAAAGTTGGGGTTGACGGCCGGCGCTCTGGGCGCGGTGCGCGCGGGCTGTTTCGGCTGCGCCGTAAACGTGCGAACCGGTGTGCGCAGCCCCTCAACAGGCTCAATGCCGCTGGCGTCCAGGTACGCCAGCGCCGTGGCGATGGCGTGCTTGCACATGCCGGGGTAGCGATAGGCAGCGGGGCAATCACAGTCGTAGTCGATCACCTCGTGCTCGTCCATGTCGAGCACCACGTGTGTCTTGTACAGGTCGCCGCGCGAGCCGCGCACTGCACCCTCAACCGTCACGTTTTTGGAGAAGCGCGAGCCGCTGTCCTCAATCGACAGCACGGCGCCGTTGAGCATGAGCGAACGCCCCTTCATAAAGGTGCCGCTCAGCGCTGCCTCTTTCCGGAGCGCCTGCACAAACGTCCCCTGCGCCATCACTTCCTCCAATCTCGCACCGGGTAGCTAATTTGGGACGGGGCTATTTTAGCTACCCCCATACGTCGGTTGAGATGTATTCCGACCCCGACTCATTCGCCGTCAGCCAAAGGGTAGCTAAAATAGCCCCGTCCCAAATTAGCTACCCAGGCAAAATCATTTTAGATAACCGTCACGCGGCCCTGGTTACCCACGATGGCCTTAGCCTCGGCCAGCAGCGGAATCGAGCGCGCGTTAACCTTGGCAGGCACCTCGGCGCGCAGCACGCGCCCATCCACCTGCTCGATAAAGATCTCCACACGGTCGCCGCCCGGGTTAGTGGTGAGCACCGTGGCCAGGCGCGCCATATTGCCCTGGCTAAAGCGGCTGTTGGGCACCATGACCTCAAACACCTTGGGCTTGTTGTTCTCCTCGTTGAGCTCCAGCGGCACGATCTCCTGCGCGATGATCTGGTCGCCGCGGTCCGAGCGCTCGAGTTTGCCCTTAATACGAACAAACGCATCGGACAGCTGTGCGCCGGTCTCGGGATCGACCTCGCCGTACAGATACCCCTCGGCCTCCTTGTAGGTCTTGGGGAACACCACGACGGTGGCCTCGCCTTCCATGTCCTCGAGCTGAACGATGCCCATGGGGTCGCCGTTTTTGGTCACGCGCTTGGACACGCTCGAAACCATGCCGGCCCACCACAGTGCCTTGCCCTCGGGGATCTCCTGGTTGATGGTGCCGCCCGTGGGGTTTTGCACTTCGTAGCCGGTATCGATCTGCGAGAACGAGAAGTCGCGCGCTTTGCTGAGCGCATACTCAAACGGGCGCAGCGGGTGGTCCGAGACATAGATGCCCAGGACCTCCTTCTCCTGGCTCAGCTTGAGGTGGCGGTCCCATTCCTGGCCGTCCGGATCGGGCACGCTGACCTCGAAGCCCGAGCCCTCAACGTCGCCAAACATATCGAAGAACGAGGTCTGGCCGCTCGCGCGGTCCTTCTGGCGCTTTATCGCGGCGTCAATGATGTTCTCGGGGTTGTTCTTGTCCACAAAGTGCATCATCTGGCGGCGCGGATACCCCGTGGAGTCGAAGGCGCCTGCCTTGATCAGCGATTCGATCACGCGGCGGTTGGCCTGGCTCGAGTCCACGCGCTCGACAAAGTCGTGCAGCGTCTTAAACGGGCCGCCCGCCTCGCGCTCGGCGATAATCGCCTGCGCCACGCCGGTACCCACGCCGCGGATGCCGGCCAGGCCAAAGCGCACGCCTTCCTTGGTAGCCGTGAACTCGGTGCCGGACTCGTTGACATCTGGCGACAGCACGGGGATGCCGTCGTGACGGCATGCCGAGACGTAGTGCACGATCTTGTCGGTCTTGCCCGTGTAGGACGTCAGAACGGCTGCCATGTACTCGTGCGGATAGTGCGCCTTGAGCCACGCCGTCTGCATAACCAGAATGGCGTAGCCGGCGGAGTGCGACTTGTTGAAGGCGTAGGACGCGAACTCGAGAACATCGTCCCAAATCTTCTGGGCAACCTCGCGCGTGTAGTTGTTCTTGATGGCGCCGTTCATCCAGTGGTCGTAGGTGGTCTCGTCCGAGCCATCCTCCCAGTGGAGCACCGTCGACGTGAGCAGCTTGATCTTCTTCTTAGCCACGGGTTTACGGATACGCGAGTCCGATTCGCCCTTGGAGAAGCCGCACATCTCGACGGAGATGAGCATAACCTGCTCCTGGTAGACCATGGTGCCGTAGGTTTCGCCCAGGATGTCGTCCAGACGGTCGTCGTAGGAGACGGCCGGCTCCTTGCCGTTCATACGGTTGATGTAGGACGAAACCATGCCGGCGCCCAGCGGGCCCGGGCGGTACAGGGCGATCAATGCCACGACGTGCTTGTACTCGGTGGGCTTCATGTTCTTGATCGTGGCCGTCATGCCGGCGGACTCGACCTGGAAGACACCGGCGGTGTGGCCGGAGCCCATGAGCTTAAAGATCTCGGGATCGTCAAAGGGAATCTCTTCCTCTTTGATGTCGATGCCGAAGTTCTTTTTGATGTTTGCCTTGGCCTTGGAGATAACCGTCAGCGTACGCAGGCCCAGGAAGTCCATCTTGAGCAGGCCCATGTCGGCAACGGTATGGCCCTCGTACTGGGTAATCTCGACGCCGCCCTTGGTGTCGAGCTTGGTGGGCACATGCTCGTTGACGGGGTCGCGGCAGATCAGAACGGCGCACGCGTGCACGCCCTCGCCACGGGTGAGGCCCTCGATCGAGAGCGCCGTGTCGATGATGCGGCGAGCGTCGTCGTCCTTTTTATAAGCCTCGGCAAAATCGGGGTTAAACAAATCCTCTTTGCCGGGCTGTTTGTCGAGTACCTGCTTGAGCTTGACCTTGGGGTCGCTCGAGACCATCTTGGACAGGCGCTGGCCCATGTAGACCGGGTAGTCCAGAACGCGCGCGGCGTCGTTGATGGCCTGCTTGGCCTTAATGGTCGAGTAGGTGATGACGTGGGTGACCTTCTCGGGGCCGTAGAGCTGGCGAACGTGCTCCACGACCTCGAGGCGCCGCTCATCGTCGAAGTCCATATCGATATCGGGCATCTCGGTACGCTGCGGGGACAGGAACCTCTCGAACATCAGGCCGTTCTCGAGCGGGTCAAACGCGGTGATGTTCATGGCGTAGGCGACGATAGCGCCGGCGGCCGAGCCACGGCCGGGGCCGACGCCGATGCCGTTGTCCTTGGCCCATTGCACGTACTCGGCGACGATGAGGAAGTAGGCGGCAAAGCCCTTGTCGCAGATGACCTTGTATTCGTACTCAAAGCGCTCTTTGATGTTGACGCCGCCGATCTCGCGCGTGGCCCAGTCGTCGCCGTAGTGCTGGCGCAGGCCCTTCTCGCACTCGCGGCGGAACTGGCTCTCGTGCGTCTCGCCGGGATCGAGCAGCGGGAAGCGCGGCAGGATGATGGAGTCCCAGTCGAGCTCGACGTAGCACTTGTCGGCGATCTCGAGCGTGTTGTCGCAGGCCTCGGGGCAATACGGGAACATCGCCCGCATCTCCTCCTCGGTCTTCATGTAAAACTCCGAGCCGGTCATGCGCATGCGGTTGGGGTCGTCGACTTTGGCGTTCATGCCAATGCACATGATGACGTCCTGCACGGGCGCGTCCTCGCGGCGCAGGTAGTGGAAGTCGTTGGTCGCGATGACCTTGACGCCCACCTGTTTGGCAATGTCGATGAGCGTACGGTCCATCTGCTCGTCGGTCAGGCCGTTATCGGTGGTGATGCCGTGCTCCTGGATCTCGATGTAGAAGTCGCCGGGGTCGAAGGTGTCGCGGAAGGTCTCGGCCCACTTGATGGCGCCTTCCATGTCACCGCGGTCGATGTACTTGGGGATGATGCCCGCGATACAGGCACTCGTGCAGATCATGCCCTTGGCGTGGCGGCGCAGGTTGTCGAGCGTCACGCGCGGCTTGTAGTAAAAGCCCTGCACAGCGGCCTCGGAAACCGTCTGCATCAGATTGACGTAGCCTTCCTGGTCCTTGGCCAGAAGGATCATATGGTAGAGCTCGGGCTTGTGGTCGCGGGCAAGGGTCTCGTCCGGCGTAAAGTAGACCTCGCAGCCAAAGATGGGCTTGATGACCAGGGGCGGCTTGAGCTCGTCGATGTTGCCCTTCTCGTCCCACATGGCCATGTCTTTGACGTACTGGGCATGCTCGCGCGGGTTTGCCTCGGGGTCGGGCTCCACCAGCTCGTCGCGGCGGTCCTTTTCCAAGAAGGCCTTGTCGTGGCTCCAGGTTTTGTACTCGGGCGTGTTGTGATTGACGGCGTCGCAGGCCAGCGCCAGGTCGGGTACGCCGTACATGTAACCGTGGTCGGTAATGGCCACGGCGGGCATGCCAAGCTCAACGGCACGGTTGACCATATCCTGGATACGGGTTGCGCCGTCGAGCATAGAGAAAACAGTGTGATTGTGCAGATGGACGAATGCCATGTGATGAGCTCCGATGCGGGTTCGTGTTCTGACTGAACGATTTTACCCCACGGCACGGACAGCACCCGAACCTAGCCAAACCCACACGGCTCCTCTTGCAGTTGCGGTGAAATAGTTCCCGCTTGGGCCATCTGGGCCGCAATACAGGAACTATTCCACCGCAAGTTATCTGAGGGCTAGAGATTGTAGGTGACTACCTGAGGTTCGGCGGGTTCGACGAAGAGAGTCGGATCGGCCTGTTCCACGCGGACGAACTTGACGGTCACGGCCTCAAAGCCCGCCCTGTGCAGAACATCAGCGTAGACGCGCGCCTGCAGGGCGTGCTTCTCCTGCAGCTGTTCCGGCGACTCGTCCGGTGTGCCGCCCGTCTTGTAGTCGATGACTAGCGCGCGTGACGAATCCGCCGGGTTCGTCGCCAAAGCGTCGATGGCGCCTTCGGCATATGCACCGTAGCGAGCGATGCCCTCGTCCTCGCAGCCCAGCGAAAAGAACGGCACCTCGGCGCGAACGCACGCCCACGCGAGCAGGTCGGCACGAACAGCCGACTTGAGCCAGCGGTCCAGGGCAACGTCGAAGCGTTCACGCTGCTCCGGCGTCAGGCACCACAGACGCGCCAGTGCATCGGCACGCGCGGCGGGCAGCGCATCGGCACCCATCTCGATCAGCCACTGGCAGGCGGCATGGAACGCCGAGCCCAGCGCCATGGGGTTGCCGGTAGGCTCAACGGCGGCCACGTCTGCATCCGTCATCTCGGAACCATCCGACTCCGCATCATCGCCGGCCTCGTCCATGGGCACGTGCGCCTCGGCGGCACGGTCCTCGGCCTCGGTATGCAGCGCCGCGGCAATTGACGAGTAGCTGTACGAATCGCGCACCGGATACGGGCAGGTGTCCATTCGCACGCCCACCGCCTGGGGATACACGAGCTCAAACGCATCGGGCTCGGGGTCGGCAGGACCGGGAACGGCGGCGCGGGCATCTGCACCGGCGCCCTCCGGCTCCGCATCGCCGCGGACAAGCCTGCCCTCGGCATCCAGCGAAGCGTTGGCCTCAAACGCCTGCTCGCCAAAGGTAAAGTTCGCGAGCGAAATGAGCTCGTAGTCGCCCGGCTGGGAGTTGTCGAACACCAGGCGGTCGGCATCGAGCTGCGGCATGTCCAGAGCGTCGGTCGGCAAAATACGGCGCAGCACGTCGTAGGTCAGATCGGTCTCGACGTCGAAGGTCGGCGCCGTCACCTTGCCACGGCTCACGCCGGCATCCATCGCCAAGATCACCAGCTCGCGGGCACGCGTCATGGCAACGTAGAGCAAACGAGCCCGCTCCTCAAGCGAAAGTTGCAGGTCGTCGTTGCGCAGGCGAGCAAATGCCTCGGCGGGAGAACCCGTCGCACAGACGTCCTCCATGAGCTCCGGCGGCAACCATAGCGACGTGCCCTTACCCTTAAACGCATGCTCAAACTGCTTTTTGACGTCGTCGCCCTTCACAAAGGTTCCGTCGGCGAGCTTAACGCCGTCGAAGCGTGCCGGCAGCGCCACGACCTGCGCTCCGCCCTCGACGCGACCCATCTGTGCCGCACCCGAGGACTTACGCACGCCAAAGCACTCGGCGACCGCCACGACCGGATATTCCAGACCCTTGGAGGCGTGCACCGTCATGATGCGCACCGCGCCGTCGCCCTCCTCGTTGAGGGCGCCTGGGGCTTCCTTGCCCGCCAAGAAGCGGTCGAAGGCCAGCGCAATGGAGCGCGGCGAGTTACCGAACTCGGCCTCAGCCTCAGCCACGGCATCAAGCGCCTTGAGCACGTTGGCGGCAATGGCCTTGCCCTCGGGGCCGCGCTGCGCCAGACGCACGAACCAGCCCGAAGCGTTGACCACGTCGCGCGCGATCGCCGCGAACGAATCGCGACCCACACGACGAAGCGCATACCGCAGCACCTCGCGGGCGCGCGTCACGAGCGGCAAGTCTTGCAAACCCGGCACATCGGAATCACTCATGATGCCCACGTCGATATTCCGGCGCGAGGTCTCCCCCGTCTCGCTATCGAGCTTAGTCGCCAGCGCCAAAAACTCCTGGGCGCCCAGCGCAAACATCGGCGAGGCGAGCAGCGGCATAAGGCCCTGCGCCGTATCGGCCGGATTGGCGAGCGCGCAAACCAGGGCGCGCACCGTCTGCACCTCAGCAGCCTGCGCAAAGACCGAGCCGCCCGCGATGACGCAGTCGAGCCCCTGGTCGCGGAAGGCCTGTGCGTAGACGTCTGCGTTGGTCATGCGGCCCAGCAGCAGCACCATGCCGCCCTGGGGCTGGCCGGCATCGGCAAGCGCGCGGAATCGCTCGGCGATCGCACGAGCCTTGGCCTGTGTGCGCTCCTGCGTACTGCCGCCGGCAACAAAGAGCGCCTGGCGACGCGAGGCGTCTGCCACCAGCGTGTCCTTGCGGCCGTCGCTCGCCTCAAGATCCAAAAAGCCCTGCATCAGGCCGCCGTCATCGCCGTCGAAGACGCGTGCCACGTAACGCAGCACCTCGTCGTGACTGCGGAAGTTGCGCACGAGCTTGACGAGCTCGCCGGCGGGGGCGTCGGTCACGGCAGTCGCCTCGGGCGCGGCAGACGAGCCCACCTTGCGCTCCTGGCGACGGAAGACCTCGACCTCGGCGCCGCGGAAGCGATAGATCGACTGCTGTGCATCGCCTACGGTACACAGCGCGCGCTCCCCCGCACCCGTCAGGTAGCGGATCAGATCGACCTGCATCTGGTCGGTATCCTGAAACTCGTCGATCATGACCATCTTAAAGCGGCCCTCGTACGCAGCACGAATGGCAGGGTAATCGCGCAGGGCCTCGTAGGCCATGCGCAGCAGGTCGTTATTATCGAGGGCGGACTGGCCGGCCTTGAGCGCGCGATACTCGGCCTCCACGGAACGGGCCAGGCCCACCAGCGCATCGAGCGCCGGGCCACCGCAGGCAAGCACGATATTGATAAACGCATCGGCGGCCTCGGCCTTGAGCAGCTCGACCTGCTCCTTGGGGAATGCCTTGCTCGCACGCGGCATGGTGCACGACATCATGAGTCGCGCCGCATCGGCCATGGTCTTGCCGCTGGCCTCGAATGCATCGATGGCGTCGAGCGCCACCTGTGCCTTCTCGGTCGCGGCCTTGCTCGCACCCAGCGCTGCGCGATAGGCATCGGCAAGCGCCGAGGTGTCGGCCTGGCCGCGTGCCACGCGCACGTCGTCCATGCCGCCCGGCAGCTGGCTCGAGAGCTCCAGCAGCTCGCGCACCAGGCCCTTGATGGTGGTGCCGGCGCCAAAGGGGCCGCCCTCACCCGCCATGGGATACCAGGCGTAGAGGGCCTTGAGCGAGGCGGCGAGCTCGGGGGCGGCATCGGGCGCCGTCGCGCGGGCCAGCACATGCTCAACAGCCTGGTCCATAAGCTCGTCGGTATCGGTGAGCACCGTGAACTCGGGGTCGATGCCCAGCTCCAGCGCGTGTGCGCGCAGGATACGCGAGCACATGCCGTGAATGGTCGAGATCCACGCATCGTCGACGGTCAGGGCCTCCTCGTCCATACCCTCGTCGATAAGCGCGCGGCGCACGCGATCACGGATCTCGGCCGCGGCATCTTTGGTAAAGGTAATGGCGAGCACCTGGTCCAGATGCTCAACGAACGGACCGGATTCGGGCGAGAGCGCGTAGACGATGCGGCGCGTGAGGGTAAAGGTCTTGCCCGAACCGGCGCCCGCCGAGACAAACAGCGGACGGTCGAGCGTTTTGACGATCTGCAGCTGTTGCGGCATCAAAGTCGAAAGATCCATGGCCTACACGTCCCTCCTTACAAACGTTCCTTCGTGGTTATACGAGCAGCGCGCATGCACGGCCTGAGCCGACGTCGGGTCGACGGCGGCAACGTTGCCTGCCTCGAGCTCGCGCAGGCGCTCGGCGATGCCGGCCTCCACGCGATCGAGCAGGGCGTCGAAGTCCATGCTGCCACCCTCACCGGGGAAACCTTTCTTAAGGCCCGGGATGCGACCGTCACCACGCTCCTCCTCGAGCAGCTCGGCACTCGCGGCGCCTCGCAACGCCGGTTTGCCGCCCTTGGTCGAAAAGTAGAGCGCCGCGCGGGTGTCCAAATCCAGCGCCCGGCGCATGGCCTGGGCGTAGATGAGCGTTTGGGTATGTGGCGGCAACCAGCGAGGATCGTCGATGGGCGCCGTGCCCGATTCCTCGTCGCGCACCGTAGGGTCGGCGAGCTTAAACTCCTCAACGCCCGTGCGATGCTTGTAGTCGATCACCACAGCACGATTCTCGGCATCCACGTCCACGCGGTCGATACGCCCGCCAAGCGGCCAACCGGCATACTCGACCTTGAGCTCGTTGAAGGCGAACTCCAGGTAGCGCGGGGCAAAGGGGGCAAGCGCCTCGGACTCGTAGGCAAGCACGCCCTCCAGCTGCGGCAAGATCTCGGCCACCTGGCGCTCCTCCACCGCAGAGAGCGGCACCAGCGGGCCCTCGTTGCCGCGCTTGGAGGCATGCTCGGCCAAGGTCTCGTCAAAGACCTCGCGGAGCAGCTCCTGAGCGCGCGGCAGATTCTCGGGCGTCACGCGCTCCATGCCCTCCTGGGGCAGGCGGGCATGCAGGTGCTCCAGCACATCGTGGACAAAGTTGCCCTTCTCCATATTTCCAAAGCCCGCGTCGATGGACTGGGGCTTCACGCGATACGACACGAACCAGCACAGCGGGCACGTCGAGTACGCCTCAATCTGCGAGGCGGACGTCAGGCGCGGCACGAGCGGTGCGTTCTCGCCCTCGCCATCGCGGCGGCGCAGGACCAGGTACGGCACAGCCGCCTCACTCAAATGCTGAGGAGCCTCGCACGCGACGCACTTGCACTCGATGCCCTCGCCGGCCGCTGGATCAAAATCGGCGACGATACCGCCCTCGCCCACGCACGCAACCTTGACAGCGCCAGCGGCCTCGGCACGTGCCCGTAGCTCGGTCCACACGGCTGCCGGGTAGCACTCGCGCGCCTGGCGATCGTGCGTCACGCGGGCGAGCACAACGGGGCCGTGCGCCGCCTGCATCGCGCGGCCAAAGCGTACGCGCAGCAGGGCCGCGGGCTCAAGCGTCACGCCGCTGCGCCCCAGCTTGGCCGTCAGCGTGGCCAGCGGTCCCTCCTCGTGCGAGAGCGGATAACTGTCCAGATCGACGTCGGCAAACAGCACGGCATCGTAGCTGGCGGGGCGCAGGGCCGCCGCATCGGCAAGCGACGCAAAGCGCACCTGGGCGCGCGGCGTGCGGTCGACCTCGTAGGTCTCGTAATCGTATGCGGCGCTGCGCTTGTCCACCTTGGTACGAACGCCGTCGAGCACGGGCACGGTCGCGGCCTGCGACACGTCGAGCGCGCGGGCGTCGTTCATAAGGATGTCGATGGCATGTCGCAGTAGGGCGGTCTCCGCCTGGCGACGAGCCTGACCGTCAAAGCCTCCAAGGGCGCGATCGGGCAACGCCTCGGCGACGGCGAGCATTGCCTTGAGCGCCGTCACGGGTTTGTCGCGCCACAGCGCTTGGAACACGTCCGAGACCACGCACGGCACGTTCTTAAACCAGTTATCATCACTGGCGGCCTTGCGGGCACCCCTCACCTGGCCCTGCACGCTCTGCAGCAAGCTCTTGACGCCCGCAGTGGTCTTGCCGCGCGACAGGCGCATGTTCTTGTCAAAGGTGCGCGCGCTGGCGGCATCGGCACCCGAAAGCGGACTATAAATCCAGTCGGCAAGCTCCGGCGCGGGCCACCACTCGGTCTTGGAGGCGGTGCCCTCGTCGGCGGCCTTCATGCGCTCGATCAGTTTGGCGAGCGCCGTGAACTGCCTGCCCGCGATGGATTGGGAAAACGCCGTGAACTCGGTTGTCTCGGCCGCAATATGACGCGCCGCCAAACGGGCAGCGAGTTCACCGAACAGCTGGGGCGCCCGGGCAGACACCACGAGCACGCGCACGGGGTCCGCGGACGCCGCGACACCGCCGTCGACCGCGGCGTCCTCACACGTTTTTACCAGCTCATCGATTGCATCCACATAGGCGTGGGCGCGGGCGTGAGGGCCGGCAACCTCTACAAAGGTGGGCTGAGCGGCGAACTTGGAGGCAGTCTGGGGCGCAGCGGCACCCTCCCCCAGCGGCGCGGCCTCAAACAGCACACCGCGGGCATCAAAGGCAGCAGCCAGGTCCTCGCGCATTGCCGCCTGCTCGCGAGCAAGCAGCACAACGACCTCTCCCCCATTGTTCGCCACGGCCGACAGCAACTCGAGCAGGCCGTGCGTAAACGACGTGACGCCGTGCACGCATACCGCGCGGGCGCACGCCGGTAGGTTGTCGGCCAAAGCGTCGGCCATAAGGTCAGCCGCCTCGCAGGGCTCGACCATGTCTCGACGGTCCAAGTCGCTCGCATAGGCACTCAACAGCTCAAACACGCGAGCCTCGGCGTCGCTCTTGGGATTGGGCCGGCAAACGTCGCCGCAGCAGCGCTCGGCACCCGTCCCCGCTACGCCCGGCAGTACATCGCGGGCCATGCGCGCGAGCATGCGCACCGTGCCCTGACTGCGCGAAAGCGGCTGCAGGTCGGCATCGTCGCGACGGGCGATCATGTCCGAGAACAGCATCTGGCGCTGCATGTTGTCGACAAAGCTGCGGCCATCGCCCATAAGCTCCCACAGCGAACGAAGCCACGACGCGGGGGTTTTGTAGTCAACGCCCAGCGAGGCGCCAGCAACCGCAGCATCGTGACGGCACACGTCGAGCTCGGCAAACGAGGGCGCCAGCAAAACGGCACGCCCGTGGCGGGCAACCAGGTCGGCGAGCAACGCCGCCTCGGCATCGCTCAAGTCCGTACCGGTATTGGTGGTATAGATTCGAACAGGCATGGTCCTCCACTCAAACCGTTCGCAATAATCAATGCATCCATCCTACCCGCCCACGCGGACAGATTTGCCCCACGCCAACAGATTTGATCCCTTGAGGACGGAGGAAAACGGATCAACGAGGGGTCAGTCTAACCCGGTGATACGTTTTCCTCTGTCCCCGAGGGATCAAAAAACCGCCCCCGAAGGGACGGTTCTGCGCAATTCGTTTGTTGCCGTTGGCCTACTCGCCATCCTCCAGTTTGATGAGGATCTTACGATAGCCACCGTACTCGCCATTAAGCGCCTTGGACACGCGGCTCACCGTGGTGGACGAAGCGCCGGTGCGGGCCTGAACCTCAACATAGGGCTCGCCCTCGTCCAGATAGCGCGCGACCTGCAGGCGCTGAGAAAGATCGCAAATCTCGCGCGGCGTGCAGATATCGGTTAAAAACGCCTGGATATCGTTCTCGTCATCCAAAAGACTAAATGCGTGGACCAGCTGCTTGACATCAGGCTTGTCAAACATGTTCTCGATATTCATCGATCACCGCCAAACCCGCCATAAGGCATCGAAGTTGATACTGACATCGGGCATCGTTCGCCCGTAAATATGCAATAAAACTATGCATGGGCCATTTGCCCGTAGCAGTGTAGCACACCACCAAACTAAAGTGACAAGACTCTCTGTCAGCGGCACGTTTTTCAGGACGAACGCCGCTTAGAAACCGAATGCGCACGTAAGCTCCACGAATATTTGAGACAATGGGCGCCCAAACACCGCGGCGCGCCCGCGCAACCATCCAAGTCGCCGCCGCAAGCCGCTTCACGCGACGCCAGCATCCCCGGCGCAAGAAAGGATTCACGCCATGCGCTTTATGCTTAACTGGCTCTTCACCTCGATCGCCATCGCGATCGCCACGTTCCTCGTCCCCGGTATCCAACCTTTCGGCTTTGCCGAGGCCTGGGTCTGCTTTGCCTTTGTGGGACTGTTCCTCAACATCGTCGATTCGTTCGTCAAACCGTTCCTCACGGTCATCTCGCTGCCGCTCACGATCATTACGCTGGGCATTTTCCAGCTTGTCGTCAACAGCTTTATGCTTGAGCTCGCGAGTTACCTGTCGGTCAACCTGCTGGGCGTCGGCATCTCCATCGCCAGCTTTGGATCGGCCTTTATGGGCAGCATCCTGGTGTCCATCACGCGCAGCATCCTCGACAGCATCGCCGAGGACTAAAACGGCCATTCCGGCCGTGTCCGTCTCAACAGCCCAAAACGAAGGCCGCCCATCGCAAAAATGGGCGGCCTTCTTATTTTTCAAGTCTCAAAGGGCGAGAGAATCTACCATTTCCACCCCGTCCCCAAATGCAGGTGTGGGTTAGATGACGTAGTCGTAGCCATGGTTGGGAGCGACAAGTTGATCGAGCGTCACACCGTCGAGGTAGTCGTTGATGAGCTTGTCAAGGTTCTTCCACACGTCAAGCGTGGGGCACTCATCCGAACGCGAGCAGCCTTTGCAGTCGCCATCCAGGCAGGCGACCGGCGCCAGACTACCCTCGGTCAGGCGCAGGATCTCGCCCACCGTGTACTGCTCGGGCGGACGCGTGAGCACATAGCCGCCGCCCTTGCCACGCATGCCCGAAAGCATGTTGGCGCGCACGAGCGTAGCCAAGATGTTCTCGAGATATTTCTCGGAAATCCCCTGTCGCGCCGCGATCTCTTTGAGCGGGATGCGACCGGCCGCCTGGTGCTCGGCCAGATCGACCATAACGCGCAGGGCGTACCTGCCCTTAGTAGAAACCAACATATATAGTGCTGCCTTTCGGTCTTTTAGTCCGTTGAAATTCTAGCCGAAAAAATGGGTTTGAAAATACCCGTTCCGATCAAGATGGTTAATCGACTCGTAATAATCTTCTATTTCCTATTGCATTACTAGGCTTTAGTGTCTACTATGCTTGCCAACAGCAAACGAACAACCTATAAGGTTTGTGGGTTTCGCTGTTACACACACCGTAAAACCACACGGTATCCAGTCATTTGAACACTTTGGAGGTTCACCATGAGCAATGTTTACACGTCCATCGATCAGCTTATCGGCCACACTCCGCTTCTGGAGCTCACTCACTTTGAGGCCGACGAGGACCTCAAAGCTCGTGTGCTCGTCAAACTGGAATACTTCAACCCCGCCGGGTCCGTTAAAGACCGCGTCGCCAAGAACATGATTGACGAGGCCGAGAAGGCAGGCAAGCTCGTGCGCGGCGGCGACTACACCATCATCGAGCCCACGAGCGGCAACACCGGCGTCGGCATCGCCTCGGTAGCGGCCGCCCGCGGCTACAAGGTGATCATCACCATGCCCGAGACCATGTCCGTCGAGCGCCGCAAGCTGATGCAGGCATACGGTGCGCAGCTCGTGCTCACCGACGGCTCCAAGGGCATGAAGGGCGCTATCGCCAAGGCCGAGGAGCTGCAGAAGGAGACTCCCAACAGCATCATCGCCGGCCAGTTTGTGAACCCCGCCAACCCCGCCATTCACAAGGCCACGACCGGCCCCGAGATCTGGGACGACACCGACGGCCAGGTCGACATCTTCGTCGCCGGCGTTGGCACCGGTGGCACCGTGACCGGCGTGGGCGAGTTCCTCAAGGAGCAGAACCCCGAGATTAAGGTCGTCGCCGTCGAGCCCGCCACCTCCCCGGTGCTCTCCAAGGGCCAGGCCGGCCCGCACAAAATCCAGGGCATCGGCGCCGGCTTTGTGCCCGACGTCCTCGACACCCAGGTCTACGACGAGATCATCCCCGTCGAGAACGACGACGCCTTTGCGACCGGCCGCGCCGTGGGCCACAAGGAGGGCGTGCTCGTGGGCATTTCGTCCGGTGCCGCCGTGTGGGCCGCGCTGCAGCTGGCCAAGCGCCCCGAGAACGAGGGCAAGACCATCGTGGCCCTGCTTGCCGACACCGGCGAGCGCTACCTGTCCACGGCGCTCTTCCAGGACTAAGGGCCCGTCACTTGTCGATAGGCCCAAGGCACGCCGGTCTACCCTCTCTTCTGGCTGCCTGAGCCCATCTCGTTAGGGTGCCCCACGAGACGTCCGAACTTGCTACAATATCTGCGGCGCGGAACCAGCCTCCCGCGCCGCTTTTCTTTTTTGGCCACATGCCACCAAGGAGAACCTCCCCATGCACAACAAGCGCGTGCTCGTCGCCATGAGCGGCGGCGTCGATTCCAGCGTGACCGCGTACCTGCTCAAAAGCCAGGGCTACGAATGCGTCGGTGCCACCATGCGCCTCACCTGCCCCGCACCCGACCCCGCCACGGGCATGAGTAAGGTCGACCGCGACATCGCCGACGCGAAGGCGGTCGCCGAGCGCCTGGGGATACCCCACCATGTGCTCGACCTGCAGCAGACGTTCGACCGCAACGTTATCGAGCGCTTTGTGAACGCCTACCAGGAGGGGCTGACGCCCAATCCGTGCATTATCTGCAACCGCCACATTAAGTTTGGCGCGCTGCTCGATGCGGCGCTGGATATGGGCTGCGACTACATCGCCACGGGACATTACGCCAAAACAAGCCAGACTGCAGACGGCACCTGGCAGCTACATCGCGGCGAGGATCCCAAAAAGGACCAAAGCTACTTTTTGTATTCGCTTACGCAGGAGCGCCTGGCACACACGATCTTTCCGCTGGCAGGCCTGGACAAGGAGCGCGACGTGCGCCGCATAGCCGCCGAGCAGGGCTTTACCAACGCCCAGAAGGCCGAAAGCGAGGATATCTGCTTTATTCCAGACGGTGACTACGCGGGCTATATCGAGCGCCGCTGCGGACATCCCGCTGCACCGGGCGACATTGTGTGGCGCGATGGCAGCGTGGTCGGGCGCCACAATGGCGCGCTGCGCTATACCATCGGCCAGCGCAAGGGCCTGGGCGTCGCGATGGCGCACCCCGTGTATGTGACGGGCGTAGACGCCGCCAACAACACCGTGCATCTGGGCGAAGCCGAGGACCTAACCGCCTCTGCCCTCACGGCCAATGAGTGGATCTGGAGCGCGCCGGACGCACGCATGGAGGCAGAGCTCGATGCCGGCGGCATTCGCGTGGGTGCCAAGTACCGCTACCGTCAGAAAGACCAGGCAGCGACCCTTACGCGTGACGAAGACGGGCAAATGCTGCTAACTTTTGACGAGCCACAACGAGCCATCGCCCCCGGCCAAGCCGTTGTAGTCTATCGCGGCGACATCGTCCTCGGCGGCGGCACCATCGCACGGGCTCTGTAGCGTTTTGCGGAAGGATGCTTGCGGAAGCGTCTTTCCATAAAGAAAATAGGCGTTGCCAAAGAGCGTAATGCCAAAAACGGCACTTTGGTACCCGGCAAGGATTTTCGCGCCTGTCTTTGGCAAGATGAGGGGGTTTGGTACCCCGAATTCGGCCAACTCTCGCAGTTTGGTACCCAGATCCTAAAGAAACCCCAGGTCAGAAAACTCCGCGTTAGAACTTTCGGGTACCAAACCCCTGGTTTTTGGAAAAGGACGGGTACCAAACCGCCAAACTTGGCGTCGAAAGATACCAAACCCAGAAATTTTGCCTAGATTTTCATGCAAAAAGATACCAAATCTCGGTCTTTGGCTCTGGCGGTTATGGTCGGATACCAAACTTCTATTTTTGGCTTCGGCTGGCCGTGTTTGGATGGTTCATGGCGGCCCCCCCTTTTTTTTCGGAGCTGGCTGAATCTTTCAGGTCAAAGAGTGGCCGAGAAAAGCGACGGGGCGCTCGATGGCGCCCCGTGCACTTGGGAGGGTGATGCTGGGAGGGTGCGGAAAGTC
>CAJKQY010000034.1:0-19763 GCA_905202145.1 uncultured Collinsella sp. | reverse complement strand
TCGCTATCCCACTCGTCGCCGGCAAGGTTGATGATGTAATCGGCGTAGTCCTTGCTCGCGGTCTCCTCGTTGCCGTCAGAAGGCTCGGTCGGAGCAGTCGGCATGCTTGCGGAGCTGTCGCCGACCTTCTTCTTGTAGAGCTTCTGCAGCGTCGCGGACTGACGGACGATCTGCTTGGCCTGGTCCTTGGACACACCATACTGTGTGGCCATGGTCTTGTAGTCGGAGGTGCCGATGGAATCCTCGGCGTACTTCTTCATTTCCTTAGAAGAGACGGTGATGCCCTCGTCCTCGGCAGCGTCCAGCAGGATCTTGTTGCGCACGTAGGACAGGATGACGTCGGCAGAGGGAGCGGTGTAGTTGCCATCGCTATCCTTGACGGTGTCGAGGCTGTACTGGCTCTCGATGGCCTCGCGCGCGGTGATGTCGCTCTTCTTGCCGTTGTAGCTGTAGCTTGCCACGGTCGAATCGAGCTGGTCCTCGGTGAGGGTCGCCGAGCCGACACCCTTGCCGCCAAAACCACCGTTGCCGATAAAGAAGCCGACCACAGCAGCGATCACGACTGCAACCACGAAGGCGGCAATCATCGTCTTCTTGTGCCTGGATGCGCGGTCGTCTTCATCGGAGTCGTCCTCGTCCTGCTCCTCGGGCATGAGGTTCTCGTCAGCGGCATCCGCGGCAATCTGAGCCTCCAGGCGGGCGTCCTCCTCCTCGGCCGTCGTACCGGCAGCAATGTGCTCGGCAGACGTACCGGCGACCAAGTCGATCTTCTCGTCCTCCTCACCGTCGGGGCCTTCGCCGCGCTCGATGATCTGGATGCCGTCGATCTCGTCCTTCTCGTCCTTCTTTTGAATCAGACCCATATCAGTTACTCCTTGTTAGGAAACATAGTCCGCAATAGAATACGCCCGACAGAGCGCCGGGCGTATTGATTCTCAGGTTATACGCAAACACTTAAGTACTATTTAGGCGTTTGCAGTGTGCATGCCTTAGGCCAGGTGCGCGATAACGGCATCGGCAAAGGCCTGCGTACCCACAGCGCCCTCAACGGAGCCGGTCTGGGCACGACGCACGTCACCGGTAACCTGCTCGCCCTCGTCGAGCGTGGCAGACACGGCGGCGCGAATGCGATTGGCAGCGTCGTTCTCGCCCAGGTGATCGAGCATCATCGCAGCAGAGAGGATCTCGGCCGTGGGGTTGGCGATATCCTGGCCCGCGATATCGGGCGCGGATCCGTGCGTTGCCTCAAAGATTGCGCAGTCGGCACCGATGTTGGAGCCAGGGGCCATACCCAGACCACCCACTAGGCCGGCGCACAGGTCGCTCACGATGTCGCCGTACAGGTTGGGCAGCACCAGGACATCGAAGTCGTTGGGGTTCTGGACCAGACCCATGCAGGTGGCGTCGACGATCTTGTCGTTGAACTCGATATCGGGATAGTTGGCGGCCACCTCGCGCGCAACGCGCAGGAACAGGCCATCGGTCGCCTTCATGATGTTGGCCTTATGCACGGCCGTCACCTTTTTGCGGCCGCAGCGGCGGGCATACTCAAAGGCATACTCCACAATGCGGCGGCTCTTGGCGATGGAGATCGGCTTAATTGAAATGGCGGAATCTGCGGCGAAGGTCTTCTGACCCGAGCGCTCGACAAGCTGCGAGAGCTCCTCAACCTCGGCAGCGCCCTCATCGAACTCGATGCCGGCGTAGAGGTCCTCGGTGTTCTCGCGCACGATGACCAGGTCGACGTCGCGGAAGCGCGAGCCGTCGCCCGGCTGCGACAGGCAGGGGCGCACGCAGGCGTACAGGTCGAAATGCTTGCGCAGGGCGACGTTAACGCTGCGGAAGCCCGTGCCGACCGGCGTGGTGATGGGGCCCTTGATGGCAACCTTGGTCTCGGCGACCGCATCGAGCACATGCTGGGGCAGCGGCGTGCCAAACTCGTCCATGACGCCGGCGCCGGCCTCCTGGACGTTCCAGTTGATCTGGACACCGGTGGCCTCGACCACGCGGCGCATGGCCTGCGTAATCTCGGGACCGATACCGTCACCGGGAATCAGGACTACATCGTGCGCCATAATCTGTTACTCCTCGTCTTCGGCGTCGTCAGATTTTTTAACGCTAGCACGCTTCTTCTTTTTGGAGAGATCCAGGCCAAAACGTTTAACAAGCATTTCGCAAATCTCACTCGAACGGGCCTTGAGATAGCTGCCCTTGCCGTTCTCGGCGTCGAACTTAAGGCGCAGCGCGAGCTTCTCGGCGACCTCGGCGTCAATCTCGCCCTGGCCAAACTCGTACAGGCAACCGAGCATGTCGCGATACTCAAGGTCGCCGTGGTAGCACTGGATAGCCTCGTCCAGGATGGGCCAAGCCTCGCGCGAACGCTCGACGCTCGCGGCGCCCCACACGCACAGCAGGCGGAAGGCGGCATAGCGCAGCGTGGAGGAAATCTCGTCGAACAGCGCAGTCTCGGCGCCCTCAAAGGCATCACCCAGCTGCTCGGGGCAGGTGGTGGCGAGCGCCGCCAGGGCATCGAGAGCCTCCCAGCGGGTCTGAGCCTCGGGGCGGTCGAGCGCCTCGATCAGCGCGGGCACGCAGGGAACGACGCGCTGCGGATCGCGCTCGGCAAGCAGGTGCAGCACGCGGGCGGCAAACTGACGGATGCGGCGCGTGGGGCAGCCGAGCTCCTTGACCAGACGGTCGACGGCGTTCTCGTTCTCCTCTGCCAGCTGAAGCTGTGCCAGCTCCTCGTCGGTGAGCTGTTCTTCCTTGTTTTCTGCCATAGTTACCTCTTCTTACTATTTCTTAGCGTGCTTGCCAGCACCCTTGCTGTCATCGGTGACCGAGATGAGCTGTCGGTCGGCCGCGCCATTGCGACGCGCACGGCGGCGTTCCTCGGCGTCGCCCGCGTCGGCGGCGGCGCGGTGAGCCTTGTTGACGTTAAAGACCTCGTCGTGCTTGCGCCACGGACCGACGGACTCGCCAAAGCTCATCTTAAGGCCGGCGATAAAGCCGCCGAGCCAGCCGATCGGCGCAAACTGCACCAGCGGGAACAGCGAAAACACCCAGGTTAGCAGGACGACTGCCGCCGCGCCTACAAAATTGGCGATCCAGTAGTCGCGTTTGGTGATGACGCGCTTTTCGCACGCCCACTGGCCGCACAAAAAGCCGATGTAGATCGCAAAGAGAAAGAGCACCAGCGCAAGCACCACGAACGTCCAGCTCATGGTCGCTACTCCTCGTGATGGTGGCCGCAGCAGCACTCGTGGCCGTCGTCATGGCCGTGGCCGCCGCAGCACTCGTGGTCCTCGCCGTGGTGGTGGCCGCAACCGCACTCGTGGTCGTCGCCGTGCTCGCCGCAACCGCAGCCGTCCTCGTGGGCACCATGCTCCTCGGGGCGATACTGCGACCAGTCCAGACCGGCGGCGATGGCGTCGGCCTCCTCCTTGTAGAGTACCGTGATGGCCTGGGTGCCCAGCTTGGCGCCGCCAATGGCGTCGAGCATATCGTAGAGCGTAAAGGCCACGTCGGCACCGGGCAGCGCGAGCTCGCGATCGTCGGCGTAAGCGAGCGCCAAGCGCAGGTCCTTAATGAAGTGCTCGACCATAAAGCCGGGCTTGTAGTCGCCGTCGAGCGCCTTGGGCGCCAGGCTCTCCATGGCGCCGGACTTGCCGGTACCGCCCAGGATCATCTGGCGGGTCTTCTCCAGGTCAAGGCCGCTCAGCTCGGCAAATGCCATGGCGTCTGCCATGCCGACCATGCAGGCGCCCAGCGACACCTGGTTGGCGAGCTTGGCAGCCTGGCCCTTGCCGGCGCCGTCGAAGCAGCAGATGTTTGCCGCAAAGGTGGCAAGGATGTCGCGGACCGGCGCGATGTCGTTCTCGGTAGCGCCCACGATAGCCGTGAGCGTACCGGCGATAGCGCCCGACTCGCCGCCGGTGACGGGGCAGTCAAACGCCATGCGGCCAGAAACCTGGGCGGCCTCGGCAATGTCACGGGCGAGCTCGGGCGAGCTCGTGGTGAGGTCGATCAAGACCGCGCCCGGCTTAGTGCACGCGAGCAGGCCGTCGCCCGCCAGGTAGAGCTCCTCGACCTCGGAGGGATAGCCCACCATGGTAAAGACGACGTCGGCGTTCGCCACGGCGTCGGCCGGCGTATCGGCCCAGGCGGCGCCGTGCTCGATAAGCGCTGCGGCCTTGGACTTGGTGCGGTTGTTGACCGTGACGGGATAGCCGGCGTCCAGGATGTGGCCGGCGATGGGGGCACCCATGATTCCGGTGCCGATAAATGCGACGGAGAGCTTGTTTGCCATGAAACCTTTCCTTTTGGGTTGGGTGTTGTTACCAGGTCGAATACTCAGTGCCAGCGTTTGGGCTGTGAGTCGAGGGCGATTACGGACGCAGCGCTTGCCTACTGACCGCGCACGCGGCGGGCGATACGGTCGGAAAGCGACGCCTTGTCGGCGCGGTTCTTACCCCAAAACGCGCAGCCCACCATGCCGGGGCCCACGTGCGAGCCGATGGTGGGACCCACGGAGCCGCGAATGATCGTGACGTCGGCGCAACCCTCCTCCTTGCGGATGGCGGCTTCGAGCCAGTCACCATCCTTTTCGGCATCGGCCGTCATGATGGCGATGGGCATGGTGCGATCGGGCACGTAGTTCTCGCGGAACGACTTGAGGATGGACTTGAGTGCCTTCTTGCGGCCGCGGTTGACGCCGATCAGCGACAGCGAGCCGGCCAGGTCGTAGGAGAGCTCAGGCTTGACATCGAGCTTTGCCGTGAGCTGCGCTGCCGCGGGCGGAATGCGGCCGCCGGCAGCCAGTGCGTCGAAGCTCTCGAGCGTAAAGTAGCCGTGGACGTAGGTCTTTGCCTCGTTTGCCCAATCGACCAGCTGCTTGGCGGTCAGTCCCGCCGAACGCTGGCGCACGGCCTCGAGCGCCAAGAGCGCGCCGGCCGCACAGGGCAGAGCGTTGTCGACCACGTAAAGCTCAAAATCGGGATACTCGGCGCGCACGGCATCTGCCGCCTGGCACGCGGAGTTGTAGCTCGACGACAGCGCCGAGGTAAAGCACAGGTAGACCGTGGGCGTGCCCTCTTTGGCGCACTCGGTAAAGAACTCGATATAGCGACCGAGCGACACAGCCGAGGTGGACACGCGGGCACCGGCGCGCATCCGGTCGTAGAACTCCTTGGGTGTGATGCTCGACCAGATGTCGTCCGTGCGCTCTTCGCCATCGATAATGAAGGGGAAACCCAGGATATCGACATCGAGGTTCGCAGCGACCTCGGGGCTAAAGTCGCAGCAGGTATCGACGACGATGCGGCAACGGTTCGAATGACCGGCGGATGCGGCCTTGTCCATCAAAGCGACTCCTTACGTAAAAAAGGCGGCCATCCGCATGGGATGGCCGCCAGCCGTTAACTCATGCAAGTTAACGTATTTTACTCGTCAAGTGTTTCGATGCGGGGCTTGATGATGCCATATCCACCATTCTTACGGTGATACACCACATTGATGAGGCCAGTCGTCGCGTTCTCGAACACGTAGAAGTCGTGGCCGAGCAGATCGGTCTGCACCAGCGCCTGCTCCTCAGTCATCGGGGTGACATCGATGACCTTCTCGCGGACGAGCAGGTCGTCCTCCTCCTCGGGCAGCAGCAGGTCGGCCAGATCCTCGACGCGCTCGACCGGTGCGACATCCGCTGCGCTGGCACCGCCCTGGCGGTTGTCCACGACCTTGGTCTTGAACTTGCGCAGCTGGCGGGTGACCTTATCGGCGGAGAGGTCGATGGCGGCGTACATATCTGCACCGTGCTCGGCAACGCGAATCACCGAACCGCGGGCACGAACCGTAACCTCGACGATTGCCGGGTTGGGGTTCGAGGGGTTCTTCTCATAGCGAAGTACAACGTCGACCGTCATGGGCTCGATATCGAAAACCTTGAGCGCCTCGCCGATCTTCTCATCCACATGCGCACGCAGAGCATCGGTTACCGTCGTCTTGCGTCCAGAAACCTTGATATCCATACGTGGCTCCAATCTGCCTCGGGGACTTACTGTACTGGCTATGTACCCATTGCCGTGCATTTAATCACGCGGATTCCCAAAGACCCGAATAACGATTGCTTGATACCGCATACCGAAGTCTCGCACTTTTCTGTGGCAAAGTGCGCTATGGGAGGGCGACGGCGGCTTTGTATTTGATCCCGAAAATTGGCTTTGACCTGCTGGTTTTATTGGGATAAAAAAGCCGGGCTCCCCTGTTGGGAGAGCCCGGCAATGCGTGTTGAAACCGTGAAGAGGCGTCTCTGCTAGCGCATAGGAGACGCCACCCCTAGCAATAACTAGCTATTGAGCTTGTTAATGTCGTCGTCGGTGATAGTGCCCTCCTGGCTGGACGAGTTGTCCTCGGAGGATGTGGTCTCATTGTTGGAATCGGAGGACTCGCCGCCGGAGGACATGGTCTCACTGGACTCAGAGTCGCCTG
The DNA here is from genome assembly GCA_905202145.1 of uncultured Collinsella sp. Taxonomy (GTDB): domain Bacteria; phylum Actinomycetota; class Coriobacteriia; order Coriobacteriales; family Coriobacteriaceae; genus Collinsella. The sequence continues at coordinate 13,277 of CAJKQY010000034.1, read as the reverse complement.
GCTGCACGTTAGCGCCCGAAACCGTCTTAGCGGTGAGGTCGTAAGGCATCGTGCCATACCAGACAGAGTGGACCGCCTCGAGCGTGCCGTCGGCCGTGATGCCGTCGAGGGCATCGCTCACGGCACGGCACAGTTCGTCATTGGACGAGAGGCCCGCAACACCAAGCGTCGAGGGCGCCTCGAGCGCACCGACATAGGAGACCTCGCTCATCAGGCGTGCAAGGTAGCCGCCGGCCGTGGAGTCGCAGATCACATAGTCGACCTCGCCGGACTCAAGCGCCTCAAAGCACTCGTTGATGTTGGAGTAGGTCTTTTGGTTGGCGGTGATGCTCTGCTTAGCAAGCGCCTCCTGCGAGGCCGAGGACGCCTGAACGCCCAGGGTGGACGTGTTAAGGGTATCGGTGGAAACGCTTAGCGACCCACCATCGCTAGTTTTACCGAACACGGAAGTGGCATCGTACAGGCAGGTGCCGAGCGAGCTAATGTCCCCGTCCGTGGAGTTAATCTCGCCGATAAAGATATCGGCCTTTTTGTCGCCGAGCGCGGAACCTGCCGAAGACGCATCGACAAAGGAGACCTTAAGGCCCATGCGGCTTGCGAGGGCGCGGGCGGCGTCAACCGCATACCCCGTGAGCTCGCCGTCGGCGTCCTGCATGGCCTGCGGCGCATCGGAAGTATCGAGGGCGACCGTCAGGGTTCCGGGAGTGACCAGGGCGTCGTCCGACACCGCCGGCGTGACGGTCTCGTACTCGATCTGGTCGATCGTGGGAGTCGTGAACGTAGACAGCGGGTTGAACGCGCATCCGCTCAGGCTCAAAACGGCGATGACCGCTGCGGTCCCAGCACCTAACCGAGCCGCGTGCATCAAGCTGCCCCTCACCATGTCCACTACCCTGCCTTCTGTGTCGTATACGATCCGTGCGTTGCGCGGAATATCAGGTTGTTCCCACCAGCTGACCTGGTATTTGACCCCACACTTGCGCACCGGGGTGTTTGCTCGGGAGGCCGCAGCCACCTTCACGACTGGCCCGCTCGCCCGCGAGGCGGTATTGCCCCAAAGAAAGTAGAACGGACGGTGCGGCTTACATCTAGGACGCGCCATGATCGCGCCGCGCGCACGCGGTCGCTTACGTGGATCCCTTTGACCGCGTCTGTCTTGGACTAGGACGGGCATTTCGTCCGCCCGCAACCACAGCCTGGCAGGAACGTAGCGCATTATAGCTAAGTTCAAGCTAAAGTTTAAGGTTAGGGGCGTTATTCGCATCGCGAGTACAGATTTCGCAGGTCAGGACGGGCCGCACGTGCTCTGATTGAGCCCGTCGCTCCCCTATGGAAAGCCCCAACACACCCGTCTTAGGGCGCCGTGGCCAAAAAATAGCAAATATGAGTACTGTTACCAATTTAGTAGCAGGAGTTTTTGGCTCTGCAAGCTGTTTTCACGCTCTATAACGTCAGATTGATGCCAGGATATTCCACATTTGTTTAATAGCTTTCTAATTTACCCCATCTTCCAGTCCCAAAATCCCTGATTTTGCTGTTACTGAATTTGTAGCAGTACTCATATTTGCTATATTTTGGCCAGAGCATATATCCAACCCCCTGTTTCAGAGCATTGTTAGGCGGGTTTAAGCCCAAAACACGCCCGCAGCGTGTTAAGCAGCGCCTCTTGCTTTTTCCTGCGGGCATCGACACGATTCCGGTACCGCTTTCGCATACGCTGGTGCATGCGCCATGCGAGCGCCTCCATTGCCTCCATGTCGCAGAGCATCTCGTTATTGACCGTCGCGACCTCGATTCCCATAGTAATCAAGCCCGTGTTGCGTTTTTCATCATGGATACGTCCCCTCCGGGAGGAATGGCCCAGCTCACCGTTGTATTCCAGGTCAAACTGGGCTGCTTCCTGATACGCATCGCAAACTGCATGCGGCATCCCCGAGATTGCCTGCGCGCGGTCATCGAACTCGATCTTGTAGTCGGTCTTAAAGGGACCGCAGGCAAATCCGCCATAGGAAAACGGAAGCGAAAACAGAGCGAGCATGATGCACTCCATGGGCGAGCGCAGATTTTCTGACAGGTAGGGACACAGGCGCAGCAGCTGTTTGGCCACATTCCCCTTGCATGCCGCGAGGTAATCTACCAGGCAATCGGGTGTCAGCACGGACTCGACCTCAAAGTAACCGACATCTGGCGGCTGGTCTTTGTCCTTTGCCAATTTGTTCACGACAGGCGATGTGTAGGGAGGTAGATACTGCCCGCGGTCACTCAGCGAAATCTTAGAGCACAGCTCCTGGGCCAGGGCAAATGCCTGGATACAGCCGACCTCGCGGGCGACGGCAACACAAAGGGCCTCGGGAGATAGACTGTACACCCCTGGTTCCACCTCTAGAATCGAGCCGGCGGGCAACCCAGAGCATACGGACCAGCCCACGCCAGGCATGCGGCGGCGCTGCGCCGCAGATCCCACCAGCAAGCAAAGATCTTCTTGCACCTCGCCGCTTGCGGCCCCAATCCGCACCAAGTCGGGAAGATAGATGTCCTCGATCGAGGGCGACGACGCGCGCAGCACACGGCACTCTTCATCGGGACTGAGGTCCCTCCAGCTGATGTAACCCATTTGTCGGCGCTCGGCGCGCATCATGCGTAGCGCCGAGGCGCCCGTCAGAATTACGGAAGCAGCCAGCTGCTCGCTTGCAGGCTTGCCACGCTGCCCGATCTTTATTGCCATCTGAACCACCTCTACCAAACGCGTGCGATAGCGAGGCCATCAACGGCCGTGGCACCGGCGCGCTTGAGTTCCGCCGAAGCCGCTGCCATCGTCGCACCCGTGGTGATAACGTCGTCGATAAGCAGCAGGCGGCGGCCGTGCACGTCCTCAACCGTCTCGTACATACCTCGGGCACGCTCGCGGCGCTCCTCACGACCGAGTTCGCGCTGGTCACCATGCCCGTACTTGACGAGAGCATCGAGCAGGGGAACACCCGACAGCTCGCAAAATGGGCGCGCAATGGCCTCCATATGATCAAAACCACGCCGCCGAAACGCTGCCGCCGTCGCAGGCACAAACACCACCGCATCCGCACCGGACAGCACACCTCCATAGCGATCGGGCGCTACGACCTGGGCATGCAGGGCGGTGTCGTAGAGCAGCTCCGCCAGATACGGAGCCAGACGTCGCTCGCCCGCGTCCTTGTACGCTTTAATGATGCGCGGCAGCGGATGCGCATAGACGGCGCACGCCAGGCAGCGGTCGAGCGCCTCCGCCATTGCCGAGGACGTGCCCTCGACCGAACACTCAGTGCACAGCAAATCCCCAAACGGGGCGCCGCATCGGGTGCAGCTATGACACGGGTCGATGAGCGTGAGCGCAGCCAGACAGTCTTGGCAAATAAGCGCACCGGCGCGCTCGCAGCCAGCACATCGTGTTGGCGACAATGCCTCGAGCGCCTCGTGTGCCACCCGCTCGGCAAACGGTAGCAATTCGTCCGCAAACGGTAGGGCACCGGCACCCTGCAGACGGCTCAATATGTTCAGATGGCTCTTCAAGACACAACCCTCCCTACGCTCGGTCGCAGGGAGGGTTGTTGATTCGGCGCTATGATACCCCGATGCGCTCGGGGCAAGGCGGGCTAAATCCGCTCGCGGGCGTTATTCGCCGGCGGGCGGTTGTGGTGCGGACGAAGACGGGGTCGAGCCCTCGCCACCATCCTGGCGCGGCTTGCGGGAACGGCGACGGCGACGGCGCTTTTGACCCTGGTCGGCCGAGCCCTCGCCACCGCGATCCTCGCGCGGCTCGCGCTCGTCGCGAGCGGCGCCACGCGAAGCCTTGGCAGCCGCTCCCCCGCCATCTCCGGGACGACGGCGCGTGACCTTGACCTCGCCATCCGAGACCTGATCGGCCACGGAGGGCACTGAGGGCTTCTGCTGCGCGCCCGAGGAATGGCGACGGCGCGGACGCGGCGCGCGCTCCTCCTCGCCACGTGACTTGCCGCCCTTGTCGGCAGGCGCATCGGAGGCCGAAGGGCCCTTGGAAGCGGCACCGGCCTCGCGAGCAGCTGCGGCGCGGAAGGCGTCCTCGCGCTCCTCGCTCGATAGATGACGGCGGCGGCGACGTGTGGGGTTCATGCCGCCGCCGCGATTCTGCTGCTGGGGCTGCTGAACCTCGCGCTCGCGAGAGGCGTTCTTGCCCGCGGCTGCAACCTCGGTAGCATCGCCCGAGCCCGCGCGCTTGCGACGGCGACGGCCATCGGCCGCCCCCTCGGCCTCGGGTGTCTCGGCCTTACCGCGGCCCTTTCCGCGGCCACGGCCCTCGCCCTGACCCTGACCGGCGCGAGCATCGGATTCAGCATCGCGACGACGGCGCTTGGGCATCGACGTGCCGGCAAGACGGTCGGCACTCGACAGGCCATCGCCCACGTCGACGCCGTTCTCGCGGTCGAGCTCCATAAGCGCCAGGCGCATCTCGGGCGATTCGATACGCTCGAGCACATCGCGCGTCACGCAGTCGGGGCGGCAGTTGCAGCCCTGCTCGGCGGCCTTCTTTTTGCAGCCCTCCGAGCACGTCATATCGGCTAGGTTGACCTTAAAGACTTTGCCGTTCTCCAGGCGCAGCACCAGCTGCTCACGCGGCGTGTCATACTCCTGGATACGCGCCTTGCCAAGCGGCGTATCGATGAGCGTCTTCTTTTTGGGCGCACGGCTCTTAAAGTCCTTGTAGGCCTCGAACTCGTAGCGCAGGCAGCACATCAGACGACCGCACACGCCGCTGATCTTGGAGGAATTGAGCGGCAGGTCTTGCTCTTTTGCCATGCGAATCGAGACGGGCTCAAACTGTCCGCCAAAGCGCGTGCAGCAGAGTTCCTGTCCGCACTGGGCATAGCCGCCCACCAGGCGGGTCTCGTCGCGCACGCCGATCTGGCGCATGTCGACGCGAATGTGCAGCGTCGAGGACAGATCCTTGACGAGCTGGCGAAAATCGACGCGCTCCTCGGCCGCAAAGTAGAACACGGCCTTCTCGCCGCCAAACAGGTACTCGACGCCCACCGGCTTCATCTCGAGGTCGAGCTCCTTGACCAGGCGGCGGAAGTCGACCATGGCCTCGTCGCCCTGGATGGCCAGGTCGTCGGCAAGCTGGAGGTCGATGTCGCTCGCCACGCGCAGCACGGGCTTGAGCGGCTGACCGATCTCGTCTTGCGGCACCTCAAAGGGATCGGCCGTGACCAGGCCAATCTCGGTTCCGCGCTCGGTGGAGCAAATGGCATAATCGGCCTCGAGGATATCCAGATCCTGCGGATCGAACCACAGGTCGCGCGAGGCGTAGGTAAACTTAACGGGTACGACTAACGGCATTTCAGTGCCTTCCTGATATCGAACAGCATGACCTCGATGGCCAGCTGGGGAGTAACGTTTCTGGCGATGTTGCGCTCGGCGGTTGCGACCGCCTCGAGCGCCCGCGTGGCACCCGCAACATTCGTCGCGGCGGCAAGCCGCCCGATCGTGTCGCGCACGTCCTCGTTCACAACGTCTGCCGCCTCGTCCTGAAGCGTCAGCAGCACGTCGCGCATGAGCGTCCGCGCGCTCGCCAGCGCTTCCATAATACCCGAACGCTCGCGCGCGTTGAGTTCGCGCTTGTTGCGGTCCTCAAGCTGCTTCAATGCTCCACGCGACAGGTAGTCGGCGTTTTGCTCGAGCACCTTTTCCTGCGTGGACTTGACCTCGGCGAGCGGCGCCTTAACGGCGACGATGAGTGACTTGGCACGGCTGAGCACGTCGGCCTCGTCGGCGGCGATGAGCGAATCGATGGCGCGAACCATCTGACGGCGGGCGTCCTGGCGCTCGGCGCTCTTGAGGAACTCGATGCCACGCGTGGGGCTTCCCGCCACGGCGACGGCCATGCGGCAACGCGCGGGGTCCTGACCGGTGGCGCGGCTCACGGCCTGCGCGGCGACGGCGGGCGATACCAGCCGAAACGGCACGCACTGGCAGCGGCTCACGATGGTGGGCAACATCACGTCTGCCGAGGTGCCCAACAAGATAAACATAACGCCCTCGGGCGGCTCCTCGAGTGTCTTGAGCAGCGCGTTGGCGGTGTTGGCGCGCAGCTGCTCGGCACGGTCGATGATGTAGACCTTGGCCTTGGCGCGGATGGGTGCCAGCGGCACGTCGTCGAGCAGCTCGCGGGTCTGGGCAATGAGGTAGCCCGTGGCGCTCTCGGGCGTGTAATAGTGCACGTCGGGGTGCGTATGGCGAGCAACGCGCACACAACTGTCGCATGAGCCGCAGCCATCCTGCTCGCACAGGAAGGCTTGGGCGAGCGCCCACGCGGCGTCGAGCTTGCCCGCGCCGGGCGCGCCCAAAAACAGGTAGGCGTGCGATGCGCGACCGCTGGCGACGGCATTGGTCAAAAAGTCGCGCACGCGCTCTTGGGTGTCGAGCTTGGCCAGCAGACTTGCCTGAGCGGGGGCCATGCTACTCGGCCTCCTGGGCAAGCGCAGCGGTGACGGCGTCCTGGGAAATGTCGAGGCCGTAGGCGCGAACCCGCTCGACCGTCTGCGCGAAGACTTCCTCGATGGACGCGGTCGCGTCGATGAGCTTTACGCGGTTTGGTTCCTCGGCGGCAATGGCGCAAAATCCCTGGTAGACGCGCTCTTGGAAGGCCATGCCCTTAGCCTCCATGCGATCTGCCGCACCACGGGCTGCCATGCGCAGCGCCGCCTGCTCGGGCGTGATGTGGTAGACGAGTGTGAGCGCCGGGTGCGTACCCGCGACGGCCAGGTTGTTGGCATCGCGCACCATCTGACGATCGAGGCCGTCGGCAAACGCCTGATAGCAGGTCGTGGAATCGTAGAAGCGGTCGCACAGGACCACCTTGCCGGCCGCGAGGGCGGGCGCGATAACCTCATGCACTAGCTGGGCACGGGCGGCCTCATACAGCAGCAGCTCGCAAGTGTCGCCCATCGCCGTATTGGCGGGGTCGAGCAGCAGAGCACGGATCTTTTCGCTGATGGCGGTACCGCCCGGCTCGCGCAGGCTCACAACCTGGTAGCCAGCGAGCTCGAGCGCACGGGCAAGCAGGCGCGCCTGCGTAGATTTACCGGCGCCATCGACACCCTCGAGCGTAATGAAGCTATGTTGAGCGGGCACAAAAGCCATGGGCGCAGCCCCTTCCTACAAGGCGCGTAAATGCAGATATATCAACCAAGCCATGATACCCCAGTGCTCGGTGCGTCCCCAATGGCTAAAGGTGCCTTTCCAAAGTTGCGGTGAAATAGGGACTGTTTGGCGGTTTCAGAGCTTCAATCAGTCCCTATTTCACCGCAACTTATGATGGGGAATTTTGGACGCTGGGTATAATCGTCGTATTGCATTGAAATGTGGCGAAAGGAGTGGCAATGTCTCGGTATTGCGCCTCGTGCGGCAAGCTTCTTGCAGATAATGCCAAGTTCTGCACCTCGTGCGGTGCACCCGTTGAGCAAACAGTCGCGAGCGATAGCCAGCCCGCTTTTGAGCAGACCGGTTCCCTCGATACGCCGCAAGCCAAGGCGGACGACCCCCTCGCCTATCGACCCGACCCCGCCGCAAGCCCCGCGGCCGTCGAGACCACGCAGCGCATACCCGTCGCGAGCGGCTCGCCCCAACAGCAGCCGGCTCCCGCATACGCGCCCGCTTCGCCACAGACCCCCGCTCCCAAAAAGAGCGGCACCGGGCCGCTTATCGCCGTTATCGTTGTGCTGGTGGCGATCATCATCGCCCTGGTCATCTTCTTTGCAATCAGACCTTTCGACAACGCCGCCACGCAGACGGCTGCCGAGGTAGCTAAGCTGCACCATGACGTCGACGAAGATGACCTAAAGCCTCTCGGCGATCCCAACAGCCTGTACGACGATGATGACGATGACGACGAGGATGGCGGCGAAGCAACGCTCTCCGAGCAGAACCTCTACCGCCGACTGAGCGAATACTACGACTTGCTCGAAGACCTCGACAACTACGTCCGTGGCTGCGCGCAGAACTTCAACGGCAGCTATCTGGAAGAAGATCGCACCACCCGTCAAAATCTCGCCGACGTCGCCGAGCGCACAGAGGACACCATCGAGCAGTATTACGACATCGTCGAGGACCTGGACGTCCCGACGAGCTCTAAGAACTACAGTTCCTGGAAAGACATCGTTGCCCTGTATGACGACCTGGATCACCGCATTGACGCAATCTGTGATGCTTGGGAGATCAGCCTGAAATACGCCAAGCCTGCGGACCACAAGAATGAGATCGTGGCGCCGCTGTCGCGCGACAACGTGGCGGGCACCAATGACAATAAGTACCGCCTAGACTTTGAGGAGCGCTATCCCGGCGCCAAACCCGTCGAAGTGAACTAGCGCTTTGTCGTTCCCGAGCCGGCAGTTAGGGACGTTCCTAAACTGCCGGCAGAAAAGGAACGTCCCTAACTGCCGGTCAAAAAACGAGCGAGGATCGTGGGGTCCTCGCTCGTTTTTTTGGGCAATGTTTCGACTGCGCCGTTACTTGTCGGCGGCTGCTTTCTTGGTAGTCGACTTCTTCGCGGTCGTCTTCTTGGCGGCAGTTGCTTTCTTGGCCGTCGTCTTCTTGGCCGCCGTCGCCTTCTTGGCCGTGCTCGCCTTGGTCGTAGTCTTGCGGCCGCGGGCGGGCTTCTTCTCCTTGGTCGGGCAGTCCATGTTCACGCAGATGCGCCACGGGCCGCGCGCGGTGTTGACCACCACGATGGGAGCGCCGCACTCGGGGCAGGTCTCACCCGTCGCCTCGAGCTTGCCGCGCGCCGGCAGCGGATAGCTCACGCCGCAGTCATCGTAGTTGGTGCAGCGGATAAAGCGCTTGCCGCTCTTCTCACTCTTGTGCGCGATCAGGTCGCCATGGCGTCCTGCCTCGGCGCACACCTTGCACTCGCCCACCTTAAGGTCGGGCTCGTAGTTGGTGGGGCACGTGGGGTTCACGCAGATCTCGAAAGCCTTCTGACGGAACGGCTGGCATTTAATGCGCGGCGCGCCGCACTCGGGGCACACGGCTGCCTCGCCCTCGAGCGGGCTCACCTTGACGCCGCTCGGCACCGGATAGGTCACGTCGCAGTCGGGCCAGCCCATGCAGCCAATGAAGCTGCCACGGGTCTTGGCGCTCGTCTTCATAACCAGGTCCTTGCCGCACTTGGGGCAAGCGCCCACGCGCGCATCGGCCGTGACGGCGTCGCTGATGGCGTCGCCCAGCTCCTGCGTGTGCTTGAGCAGCTCGTCGAGCACGCCAGCCAGCAGCGCGCGCGAATGGGTCACGACATGCTCTTCGGTGTCCTCGCCGCGCTCCACGCGAGTCATGTCGCCGTCGAGCTCGCTGGTCATATCGGGGCTCGTGATGCGCGGGGCAAACTGCGACAGCGCGTCGATGATGGCGATGCCCAGCTGACTCGGCTCCACGGGATCGTTTTTGAGGTAGCGCACGGCGTACAGGCGCTCGATGATGCTCGCGCGTGTGGACTTGGTGCCCAGGCCGCGCTTTTCCATCTCCTGCACGAGCTTGCCCTGGCTGTAGCGCGCGGGCGGCTCGGTCTGCTTGGCCTCGAGTTTAATGTCGAACACGTCGACCGTATCGCCCTGCTCCAGCGGCGGCATCTGCTCATCGCGCTTGAGTCCATACGGATACGCCTCGCGGAAACCCGGGGTCACGAGCACATCGCCCGAAGCCACGAACGGCTCACCGTTCACGTCGAGCTCGAGCTTGGTGTTCTCGATGGTCGCGGGCCCCATGAGCGTTGCCAGAAAGCGGCGGGCGATGAGGTCGTAGAGCTTACGCTGGCCGCCGTCGAGCGTGGACGGATCGCCCTCGCCCGTGGGGTAGATAGGCGGGTGGTCGGTGGTCTCGACCTTGCCACGCGTGGGCTTCATGGGACCGGCGAGTACCTTTTTGCACACGGGTGCCAGCGCCGGGTTAATCTTTGCCAGGTCGCTCACCACGGCGCCCAGATCGAGCGTCGCGGGGTACACGGTATTGTCGACACGCGGGTAGCTGATGAGGCCCGCCATGTAAAGGGACTCGGCGATGCGCATGGTACGCGCAGGCGAGATACCCTCGGCTGCAGCGGCAGCCTGCAGCGAGGTGGTCGCAAACGGCGTGGGCGGCTGCTGCTTGCGCGAGCGCTTGGTCACCGCGGCGACGGTTGCCGTCGTAGCGCCGTCAACGTGACCGTACGCCATCTCAGCAGCATCCTTGTCGGTAAAGCGCGCCGTCTTGTGCGCGATCTTAAAGCGATCGTCCTCGGCAGCGCCTTGCGCGGCACCCATGCCGCGAATCTGCCAATAGTCCTCGGGCACAAACGCCATGCGCTCGCGTTCGCGCTCGACCACCAGGGCAAGCGTCGGCGTCTGCACGCGGCCGGCGGAACGCACGTTGCCAAAGCCGCCAAACTTGGCGAGCGTCAGGTAGCGCGTGAGCACCGCACCCCAAATGAGGTCGATGTGCTGACGGCTCTCGCCGGCGTCGGCCAGATTCTGGTCGAGCGTGACGAGATTATCGAAGGCGTGCGTGATCTCGGCCTTGGTAAACGAAGAGTACTGGGCGCGGGCAACCGGCAAGTCCGGCGCAACCTCACGCACCTTGTTGAGAGCGTCCGAGCCGATCAGCTCGCCCTCGCGATCGAAGTCCGTAGCGATGATGACGCTGTCGGACTTTTTGGCAAGGTTCTTAAGCGAGCGGATGAGTTCCTTCTCGGCCGGCAGCTTAATGACGGGTGCCCAGGTGAGATACGGCAGACTCTCGAGCTTCCAGCCCTTGATGGAGATGCCGTCGGCAAGAAACGGCTTGCGCTTGGTGTCGTAGGGCGGGCGTGCCAGGCCATCGGGCATGTCGGCCGGTAGCATCTCGCCGTCCTCGGTAACCGAATACCAGCCCAGCTTTTTATCGAACAGCACGCTGTCGCAAAAATCGGGCGCAAGGATGTGACCGGCCAGGCCGATGGTCACGCACTCCTCGCCCTTCCACTCAAAACGGTAGATGGCGGTGTTGTACACCTTGTCCTTTTTGGGTTTACCCGTGGACAGACGCTCGGCGATCTGACGCGCAGCGTCGTTTTTCTCGGCGATGATGAGCTTCAAAAGAGGCTCCTATCTCGTGTCTCTGCGGCTACGCCCGCCCGTATGGCGGCCGATTTACGCCCTTGCTTGCTCGATCTGCCCGATGAGCCAATCGCACCAGGCATCCATGCCCTCGCCCTTGCGCGCGCTCACGGCAAACCGCGGCGCCTGCGGATTGAGGTCATCGAGTGTCTTAGTATACCTATCCATGTCAAAATCGAAAGCCGGGGCCACGTCGACCTTATTGAGCAGCTGCGCGCCGGCGTGCTGGAAGATGCCCGGGTACTTGATGGGCTTGTCGTCGCCCTCGGGCACCGAGAGAATCATGATGGACAGGTTCTCACCCAGGTCAAAGTCGACCGGGCAGACCAAGTTGCCCACGTTTTCGATAAAGATGACGTCGATGTTCTCCAGACCGACGGCCTGGTCGAACGCGTCAACGGCCTCCATGATCATGTTGCCCTCGAGGTGGCACAGGCCACCCGTGTTGATCTGGATGGCGGGCATGCCGGCTTCCTTCATGGTGATGGCGTCGACATCCGAGGCAATATCGCCCTCGATGACGGCACAGCGCAGGCCAGCCTTGTCGCGCAGGCGCTCGTTGGTGCCCAGGATCGTGGTGGTCTTGCCCGAACCGGGGCTCGACAGCACATTGATCACATAGGTGTTTGTCTCTTTAAATCGCTGTCGCAGCTGATCTGCCAGGCGCTCGTTGCGCGACAGAATCGGCGACGCGATATCAATCGTTTTCTCAGCCATACTCGGCACTCCTTACTTTGGCCCCTTTATACCCCATCACCAGATGGCTAGCGGGCTAATCGTCGGGGGTTTCGATTTCGATACTTGCGATGTCGAGCTCGCGGCCGTGCAGCAGACGCACGTTGGCGCCGCCACATTGGGGACAGCGGCAATGGAAGCGATCGTGCTCAAAGACCTCCCCGCAGTCCAGACACTCGCTTTGTGGATGGACTTCCTCCACGGCAAGCTCGCAGCCTCGCGTGAGCGGGTCCTCATCGCGAAATGTCTCCCACGCAAAGTCGAGCGCCTCGCGCACAACTTCGGTCATATCCCCGATACGCAGCGTTACCAAAACGGCGCGCGAGGCCCCCGCCCCACGCGCCGCGCGAATCACTGTATCGAGTATGCCGTTGACAATGCCAACCTCGTGCATACCGATTTACTCCTCGTCGTCCTCATCGTCCGAGAACAGGTCCAGACGGCTCACAAACAAGCCCTCCTTGCCCTCGCGCGCGGTAATGACCACGCGGGCAATGGCGAGCGAAATCTCGTAGAGCGAGAGCAGGGCACCATACATGAGGCCCAGCGTAACGGGCGAGCCGTCGGGCGTAATCACAGCCGAGCCCACAAGCAGGCCCACGTACACGTAGCGCCAGGCGCCGCGGAAGGCCGCGTAGGACACGATGTGGAAGACGGACAGGTAGAAGATGATGAGCGGCAGCTCAAACGCCACGCCAAAGCCGATCATAAAGAGCAGCTCCATGTTGACGTAGTTCTCCAGGTCGGGCAGCGCCGTGGCGACGGCCGAGGTCTCGCCGATAAGCCACTCAAAGCCCGCCGGGATGATGATGAAATAGCAGAAGATGGCGCCCAGGAAAAACAGCACCGTCGAGGCGAGCACCGTGGGCACGACCCATTTGCGCTCGTTGGGACGCAGTGCCGGCAGGAAAAATGCCAGAATCTGCCAGATGATCATGGGCGTGCACATGACCACGGCCATCTTGATGGCCAGCGAGAAGCGCAGGCCAAAGCCGCCGAGCGTGGTGGTGATGTAGAACTTACCGTCCGGCACAAAGGAGCGGATGGGGTCTTCCAGGATGTCGAGCACCACGGGCGTGGCGAAATACAGCACGATGGCGGCGGCAAACACCGACACGACCACGATGGTCAGGCGGCGACGGAGCTCGCCCAGGTGATCGAAGAGCGGCATGCGCGCAGGTCCGATAGGCATTACTCATCGCCTCCCTTCGGGGCATCGGCGGTGGCAGCCTCGGCAACGGCCTCGTCCTCGGCCTCGAGCTCGCGAGCGAGCTGGTCGACGACGGCCTTGCGCTTGCGGGGACGACGGGCGTAGAGGTCAGCCGTCGTGGGCTCTGCCGGCTCGGGCTCGGACTCCGGCTCTGCAGCAAGCTCGGGCTCGACGACAGGCTCGGCGGCAGCGGCAGGCTCGGC
>CAJKQY010000033.1:0-20410 GCA_905202145.1 uncultured Collinsella sp. | reverse complement strand
AACGTCACATCGCCCGAACCGACCTCAGCGCTGAGCGCATCAGTCACGCTGCCCGAAAACTCTACATCTCCCGCACCCAGGAAAAGGTCGAAACCATCACAGGTGACACCGGCAATCTGCAGATCACCCGAGCCCACGTGCGCGTTGATTCCCTTCAGATGTTCGGCAACACGGCGCGGCAGCTCAACCGTAACCGAGCGGTCAATTGCCTTACCGTCATCACTTCCAAACTGGGAAACCTTGAGCGTCGAGTCCTCGACGGATGCGATGTTCTGCGTCGCGGCCTTGGAGACATCCATGCCATTGGCAACGCGTCCCCGCTCGATAACGCGAGCCTTGTTGCCATCAACAACCTTGACGTCCACCGTAGCCGCATCGATATCGAAATCGAGGTAGCGGAACTCATCGGCATCAAAGGTCGCACTCGAAAGTTGCTGAGGCTGAGCGGAATAGTTACCGCTATCCAAGAGATCATCGTCGTCAAACATATCGTCAAAATCAGTCAAATGGCCAGATAGAATACCGGTCGTACGCACCATATCGGAATGAGCCAATAGCCGCGAGGCACCAAATACAAGCCCGATGATGAGCACAAACGCTCCGATGCCAACACCCAAGCGTACCTTGGATTCATGCGAAAGCTTCATCATTCATCACCCTCTTTGGCACATGGCTCAGCGGTGGCCGCGGTAGCCACGTCAGCATCAACCGAAGCGGAAACATTCTGAGCCCTAGCTGTCACCGGTGCCGGGCCAACCTGGATATCCCCACGCGCCCAATCACCATCGAGCGCACGTGCCACCCAGTGATAGATGGGAATCGTAAAGAAGATCAGTGCGGCAAAGGGGCCGGTACCAAACAGGAACATCAGCAAAAAGAACAGCAGCCAGCACACGGCCCAATATGGGAACGACTGGAACGGGCCCTTCACCGGAGTCGAGCCAACCGCGGTGCCACTCGTCGCCTGCGCCGTAGCGGCATTGGCAGCCTGTGCACTCCAGCTTGCCGCTTGCGCCGCCTTGGCCGCAGCATCACTCGCCTGTGTTGCCGCCTCGGTAGCGCGCGCCGCCGCCTCATGGGTTCGGGCACGTTCCGCCGCCTCGGCCTCGCGCTGGCGGGCGCGGTCCTCGTTCTCAAACTCGATATCGTCCTCGATCTCGTCACTCGGATTGAGGAGCTCGTCCAGGCTCACGCCATAGAGTTTGGCGAGCGAGATCAGGTTCTCGGTATCGGGCGAGCTCTCCGCGCGCTCCCATTTACTGACCGCCTGGCGCGACAGCCCCAGCTTTCGCGCCAGCCCTTCTTGGCTAAAACCCTTGCTGCGACGAAGGTCGGCGAGCCGCTGCGCAGTTTCTACATTCATGGTTCCTCCTATGTGATGCCAGCCGTGCCGCCGGACCGTTTTTGTTCTTAAGGCGCCTTGCACAGTTAAAAATCTATCCGCCACTGCCAAAAGCATGCCACCTATTCTAGTGAGATTTTTGACAACCGGCGGTTGCGGGTGCATATGAGCTGCGGAAATGTGTCCAAACAAAGCAATGACCCACGGCTCGGTTGTCCCCGTTGCGGCGTTAACGGTAGTATGGTCGTACTGTTAATTCCGCACCGCCAACGGAGGGAGTTCCGCGCCGTGAACCGCGATTTCGCCTCATCGCTCATCCAGCTCAACAATACGTTCTATCGCGAGCACTCCGCCTCCTTCTCCGATACGCGCCAGGCCCCGTGGCCCGGCTGGGTGCGCACCATGGATATCGCGCTCGAACAGCTCGACGTCGCCACAATCGAGCATCCCGTCCGCGTCTTCGATCTTGCCTGCGGCAATATGCGATTCGAGAACTTTGCCGCCGGCGGCGCACTTGCCGCCAAGGGCGTCGACGGCGCAAACCCCTCGGCAGATGCCAGCTGCCCGTTTGAGTTCTACGGCGTCGACTCGTGCCAAGACCTGGCCATCGATGCGCGTGGACACGCCCTGCGCATTCCCAACCTGCACTTCCAGGAACTCGACGCGCTCGACGCCCTTATGAAGCTCAACCCCGCCGAGACGCCCGACGTGCTTTTCGACGCCCCGCTCGCCGACATCTCGGTCTGCTTTGGCTTTATGCACCACGTACCGTCGTGCGAGTACCGCGTACGCGTGCTCGACGCCCTGGTGCGGCAGACGCGCCCAGGCGGCATCATCGCCATCAGCTTTTGGGAGTTTATGAACGACGAGCGCATGGCGCGCAAGGCCGTTCGAGCCGAGGCCCGCGCCGAGCTCACCCCGCCGTTTGAGGGTTACGATTCCGCGCAGTTTGAAGCCGGCGACCACCTCATTGGCTGGCAAAACGACCGCCACGCCTACCGCTATTGCCATCACTTTGACGATCAGCAGATCACCGACCTGGTGCGCGGCGTCCGTACGTTCTACAAGAGCGGCGAGGTCCCCGTGCGCGAGCTTGAACGTTTCCATGCCGACGGCCGCAGCGGCGAGCTCAACCGTTATGTGATTCTCAAGCGTCTGTAGGTATCGGCGACTCGCCGCCGAACCGCACCGCGTCTTTCGGGCAAACTATGCCCACCCCTTTTTTCAACCCATTGACGGAACGTGCAGCTATGCGTTCCATATTTATGACCAAGGAGCCTCATGGGAGCCGTCCACGTTCGCACGCCTAAGAACTTTGTGCTCGAGGAGCGCCTGGAGCGCTACGCCGATGCGATTGAGACGAACCCCGAGGCCTATGCCGGAGATTGGCGCGGGGCTTGCGCGCCCGCAGGCGGCAAGCCCTTCGAGCGCCTTCACCTGGATCTGGGCTGTGGCAAAGGAACCTATCTGGTCGAGCGCGCCCACCGCGAGCCCGACACGCTCTTTATCGGCATGGACCAGGAGCCCATCTGCATCGCCTATGCCGCGCAGAAAATCTGCGAGCAGGAGCTGACCAACGCACTCGTCCTGCCCCGAGGCGCCGCATCGCTGCCGCAACTGTTTGCCGCAGGCGAGCTCGATGCCATCACCATCAACTTTCCCACGCCGCAGCCCAAGGCCAAGTACGCCAAAAAACGACTCGTCCATGTCGACCATCTGACGCTCTACCGCCCACTCTTTTCAGCCGGCGCCACCGTCACGCTGCGAACCGACAGCAAGCCATTGCGCGACTACGCCCTGGGGCAGTTTGCCGCGGCCGGCTACGATACGCTTTGGGTAAGTGACGACGTACGCCGCGACCATCCCGAGCATCCCGAGACCGAGTACGAGTGCCGCACGCGCGAGATGGGTGCCGTCGTCTACGGCATTTGCGCCGCACCCGGCGCACAGCCCAGCGACAATCAGCTCGCGACGGGTCGCGCGCAGGAGCAAAGCCTTGCCTGCTACCTGCCCGACAACCTCGATGAGCTCACCTATGTACCTCTGGGCATGGAAGAAGCCGTCGCGAACTTTAAAAACCGCGCCCGCAAAGGCAAGAAGCGCCTGCCACAAGAGTCCTAGGGGCCTCTGATGGTCGCGGCGTCAGCAAACAAGCGCAAATAGGTGCCAGCAAACGACCCTCAAACCTAAGTGAGTAGACTTTTTTGCAATAGCCAAGCACAACCCGCATAACGAAAACTAAAACCGCAGGTAGATCCCTTGCGCAAAAGCCATGTGCTCGCGATATCGCAAAAAGTCTACTCACTTAGCTGGCAACTGCACCAAACAGCTGGACAGAACGCCCATTTCCTGCATTTTCTCGCGCGCTGGCACCCCGCGCCGCCGCTACGCCATAATAGTTGGCGGACAAACGCGAGAGAAAGCAACCACATGGCACAGACTACGACAGATACCGCCGCCAGCACCGTCTCCGGCGCCGGCGCCGCCAGCTCATTCTCGGGCGGCACGGGAACCGAAGCCGAGTTCGGCTCGCTCGGCGCACTCTCCCCCACCTGGTGGGAGCCCGAGGATGGCAGCGAGCCCGAACCATGGCTCACGCCCGACCAGGCCTTCGAACGCTTCTTTGAATGGACGAGCAATCGCGGTATTGAGCTGTGGGACCACCAGGAAGAGGCCCTCATGGATCTAGCCGCCGGTGACCATGTCATTTTGGGGACACCGACCGGATCGGGCAAGTCGCTTGTCGCGCTGGGCATGCTCTTTATGGGCATGGCGCAGGGCAAGCGCTGCTACTACACGGCCCCCATCAAGGCTCTGGTCAGCGAGAAGTTTTTCGACCTTGTGCAGGTGCTCGGCCGCGATAACGTAGGCATGATCACCGGCGATACGCATATCAACACCAAGGCGCCCGTCATCTGCTGCACGGCCGAAATCCTTGCCAACGACGCGCTGCGCGAGGGCGAAGATGCCGATGTTGGCTGCGTCGCCATGGACGAGTTCCACTACTTTGCCGACCCTGATCGCGGTTGGGCCTGGCAGGTGCCGCTGCTCACCCTGCCTCACACGCAATTCATGCTCATGAGCGCCACGCTCGGCGATGTCACTGCCATCGCCGCCTCACTCGAGGAACACACCGGCGCTACCTGCGACTTAGTCGTCGATGCCCCACGCCCCGTGCCGCTGAGCTACGACTACGTGACGACCTCGCTCGAGGGTACCGTCGAGCTCGCCATGCGCCGTGGAGAGGCCCCGCTCTATATCGTGCACTTTAGCCAGGATGCCGCCCTTGCGACGGCACAGTCGCTCGCCAACTTTGGCATTGCCAGCAAGGAGCAGCGCGAGGCCATCAAGGAGGCGGCCAAGGGCACGAGCTTCTCGACGGCCTTCGGCAAGATCCTCAAGCGCTTGCTCGGCTGCGGCGTCGGCGTGCACCATGCTGGCATGTTGCCGCGCTATCGCCTACTGGTCGAGCGCCTGGCGCAGCAGGGCCTGTTGCCCGTCATTTGCGGCACCGACACACTCGGCGTCGGCATCAACGTACCCATCCATACTGTGGTGCTCACCGCGCTCACCAAGTTCGACGGCTACAAGATGCGTCGCCTGCGCGCCCGCGAGTTCCATCAGATCGCCGGTCGCGCCGGTCGCTCTGGCTTTGATACCGAGGGCATGGTAATTGCCGAGGCACCCGAGCACGAGATCGAGAATGCCAAGCTTATGGCCAAAGCGGGCGACGACCCCAAAAAACTCCGTAAGATTAAAAAGAAAAAGGCCCCCGAGGGCTTTGTCACCTGGAACAAGCAGACCTTTGAGCGTCTGATCGAGACGCAGCCCGAAACGCTCAAGCCGCGCCTGCGTATCACGCACTCCATGGTGATTAGCGTGGTCGAGCAGGGCGGCGACGCTCGCGCCCGCGTGCACGACCTCATCGAGACAAGCCTGCAAACGCCCGAGGAAAAGGCAAAGCTCGAGGTTCGTGCCGACGAGATCTTCGCCACGCTCATCGACTCCGGCGTCGTCGTTCGCACCGAGGTGCCGCCCGCGCCCGACGCTCCGGCTGACGCCGCGCCGGACATCGACTACGCGCTGACGGTCGACCTGCCCGAGGACTTTGCGCTCGATCAGCCGCTCTCGCCGTTTTTGCTTGCCGCCCTGGAGCTGCTCGACCCCGAGAGTGAGACCTATACCATGGATCTGATCTCGATGGTCGAGGCTACGCTCGAGGACCCCAAGCAGGTGCTGCGTGCACAGGAGCGCGCCGCGCGCGACCGCGCGATGGCCGAAATGAAGGCTGACGGCGTCGAATATGAAGAACGCCTGGAGCGCATCCAGGATGTCACCTACGAAAAGCCGCTCGAGGACTTGCTCGATGCCGCCTTCGACAAGTACTGCCAAGAAGTACCTTGGGCCAACGACTACCAGCTCTCGCCCAAGAGCGTTCTGCGCGACATGCTGGAGAGCGCGAGCGACTTTAAGGGCTATATCCAAAAGCTCGGCATCGCCCGCTCCGAGGGCATTCTGCTGCGCTACTTAGCCGAGGCCTACCGTTCCCTCGATCGCACCGTGCCCATTGAGAAGCGCGATGAGCGCTTGCGTGACATTATCTCGTGGCTCGGCTTTGTGGTGCGCTCGGTCGACTCGAGCCTGGTGGACGAGTGGGAGAACGCCGGCAACCCCGCTGCACTCGACGCCGCACCGCCGCAGGGCATCGACGAAGTCGTTGCGGACCGTCGCGGCTGCACACTGTTGGTGCGCAACGCGCTCTTCCGCCGCGTAACCCTTGCTGCCCGCGGACACGTGCGCGACCTGGGCGAGCTCGACGAGGACTGGGGCATGAGCGAGGTCCGCTGGCAAAAGGCGCTCGATGCCTACCATGAGCAGCACGAGGAAATCCTCACCGACGGAGACGCCCGCAGCGCCGCGATGTTTTCCATCGATGAATCCGACGAGAAGACCGATCACGTGTGGCACGTGCACCAGATCTTTGCCGACGAAGATGACGACCACGATTTTGGCATCATGGGCGATGTCGATCTGGACGCCACGCAAGACGGCGGCGAGGTCATCTTCAAAAACTACCGCGTCGGCTTTATCGAGGACCTGCTCGAGAACTAGCCGACCATACTGGAACGAAACGGGGCCGCTGGCAACATCGCCAGCGGCCCCGCTTTTGCACTATATGCTATGCCTTACTCGGCATCCTCGACCTCATACGAATCTGCCTCAGCGGGCTCATCGTTTGACTCTGTCGCAGACCTGCGCGCCTCGTCAAACGCCGCCTTCATGGTCTTGTTGCCCCACGTGAGCTTGCGAATGGTAAGATCGTCGGCCTTGTTGTGGGCCAGACGCAAATTCTCAGTACTGCGACGCAAATCATCCTTGGTCTTCTCGAGCTGCTTAATGGCAGCATCAATCTCCTTGATCGCCGACTCGAACTGCTTGCTCGCCAAGTTGTAGTTGCGCGAGAAGCCGTCCTTGAACTTTTCCATCTTGGTCTCGAAGTTCGTGACGTCGATGTTCTGCTGCTTGTACTCCGCCAACTCCTGCTTATAGCGCAGCGAACCCATGGCAGCGTTGCGAAGAAGCGTAATCATGGGAATGAAGAACTGCGGGCGAATCACGTACATCTTTTCATAGCGGTAGCTCACGTCGACTATCCCTGCGTTATAGAGCTCGCTCTCGGGCTCCAGCAGGGTGCAGAGCACCGCATACTCGCAGCCTTTCTGGCGACGATCATGATCGAGCTTCTTAAAGAAATCCTCGTTTTTATGCTTGGTCGCGGTCTCGTCGTTCTCGTTTTTCATCTCAAACATAATCGAAATGACCTCGTTGCCGCTCGCGTCGCACTCGCGGAAGATAAAGTCGCCCTTGGTACCCTCGGACGCATCGTTATCTTTCTCGAAGTACGCGTTAGGAAACGCCGTCATGCGCAGACGGTTAAACTCGGTCTCGCAGTGCTGCTCGAGCGACTCGCCCACCATCTTGGTGGACAGGCGGACCTTCATGTCCTTAAGGCGCTCAATCTCTTCATCCTTATAGCGAATCAGGTCATCGCTCGCGCGCTTGGCCTGCGCAAGCTCGAGCTCATGCGCCGCCTTGGCCTGTTCCTCGCGAGAATCGCGCACCGCCAGCTCGCTCGCGAGCTTGGCACGTGCCTCATCGCGCTCACGCTCCGCCGCAGCGACCGCCTCCGATAGG
This sequence comes from uncultured Collinsella sp., assembly GCA_905202145.1. GTDB lineage: Bacteria > Actinomycetota > Coriobacteriia > Coriobacteriales > Coriobacteriaceae > Collinsella. The sequence goes on along the minus strand of CAJKQY010000033.1, from coordinate 12,873 downwards.
TTCATTTTGGCCGTCAGCTCCTGTTCGCGCAGCTGCGCGCGCAGGCCCTCGGCCTCTTGCTCGGACTGAGCCCTTGCGGCGGTAAACTTCTCTTGTACCTTCGCGCGGTAGTCAGCAAGCGCGCGCTCGGCCTCGCCGCGAGCGGCATCAAGCTCACGCTGTGACTCTGCCGTGGCAGCGGCAAGCGCCATCTCCTGGGCCTTGTCCGCAGCGGAGAGCTTTGCCTGTAGCTCAGCAATCTGAGCGTCGCGGGCGGACAGATCGTTTTGAGCAGCATTGCGCGCCGCCGCCTCGGCAAGTTTGGCTTCGTCATCCTTGCGTCCCAGCTGCGCGCGCAGGTTGTCAATCTCACGCTGGAGCTCTGCGTTTTCCTTCTGCGCATCCGCACGGGCCTCAACCGCCGCGCGCTGGCTTGCACTCTCGCGCTCCGTGGCAGCGCCCTCAAGCTTGGCGCGCAGCTCGGCAAGCTCGGCATCGCGCTTGGCGACTTCTTGCGCCAGCTGCTGGGCCGCAGCGTTCTTCTGCTCGACAAGCTGAGCGTTGCGCTGAGACTCTGCCTCTTGCAAGGCGGCCGTCGAACGCAAGCGCTCAAGTTCCAGCGCCTGCTCGCCCTCGCGCTGGACTGCCTTCACACGCTCATCCAGGTCGCGCGAGAACTCGGCATCGCGCACCTGTTTGACGATATCCGCATAGCCGGACGCATCGACCTTAAACACTTCGCCGCAATGCGGGCACCTGATCTCGTTCATAGCAGCTCCTCGATGGACGCAAATTTCAACCGCCTACACTCTACCGCGCCGCACGGACAAAAAAGGCGCCGCCGCCATAATGGCAACGGCGCCAGAACCACCACAAAGGTGCCTGTCCCCTTTGTGGTGGCATGGGCCCTTACAGGTCGCGGTAATCAATCAGGCGAAGATCGGGTTGGGACTCAAGCCAAGCGCGCAGCTCAGGATCGATCAGCGCATCGACTTCCTTGGTACGATCGACCGTAAGCGAGCTGTTCTCGAGGATAAAACGATCAAGATAGCCCGGGTGGCACACAAAGACGACCGTCTCGCCGTCGGACATCTCGCGAACCGTCTGCATAATCGAGTCTTTTGGCTCGTAGCCCGGCTCCATCGAATGCATCACCGCGCGCAGATCAGTATTTCCGCAACGCACCACCGCCGTGGGGTCGAAGCTCGCCTTTTGCTCCTTAAGGCCCAGCTCCTGGGCAACCGCCGAGATCGCTCGGTTAAGGTTTTTGCTCATGACGGCATGGGCTTCAAAGTAGTCGGGCTCGCGACCCACAATCTCGACAAAGCGGTCATGCTGCGCACGAATCTCGATGCAGGCCTCGTCGAAGTCAATCAGTTCCTCGCCACGCTTAAAGTGCTCGCGGAAGGTACGACTGCTATGGAACTCGCTGTTCTCGTTGAGCATGCTCGGGATGAGCGCCGGGTCGGCGCACGGTTTGCCCAAGCACACGTTGGTATGCTGGCCCACCGCAATGCCGGCATCCGCCACGAGCGACCAGCCACGCTCTGCCTCGGGCATATTGGGCATAAGGCCCGCCGAGCGCACCAGGCCCTCGTTGACGCTGCGGGCAATCCCCAAGTCAACGGCGTACGAATAACCGATATCATCGGCGCGAATAAGCAATTGCTTCATAACGACTCCAATCTATGGAAAAGGACACTTGGAGTGCAACCAAGTGCCCTAGGTAATTATCCTGCCCAAACAGATGCCTTAAGCCTTAGCGGCAGCAGCATCTTCCTCGAGCTGCTCCTTGGTAAAGCCAAAGAGGTAGGCGATGGCGGCGGCGGCAACAAATGCGACGCCGCACGCAACGCATCCCCAGACGAGATTAGCGGTTCCGCCGGCAACAAAACCGGTGACGCACAGAATATTGGACGCGCCCAGAACATACAGCGTCACATTAGTAAGAGCTGCGATCAGGCCACCGAGAGCACCGCCGGCAACCATGGCACCCAAACAGCGGGTGTACTTAAAGCCGCAGCCATACAGTGCGGGCTCCGTCACGCCACCGACAATGCCGGAGAGCGAGAAACCAAGCATGGCGCCCTTTTCATCGGTCTCCTTAAGGCGCAGGAAGGCACCGAAGGCCATGCCCCACGTAGCGAACTGAGCGATACCGGCCGCAACCATAACGCAGGAGTCAGATCCCATCGTGAGCACCTGCACAATACCAAGGGTAAGCAGGACCTGGTGCATACCGGTCATAACCAGGAATTCCCAAAGCGCGGCAATGGCGACGAGGGAGAGGATCGTGACGATGCCGCCGGCGTTGCCAAGGCCGAACATGAAGTTGCCAACCACGCTACCCAGGATAGAGCCGATCGGAGCCAGAGCGCACAGCGACACGGGAACCATGACGGCCAGGGTGCACACGGGCACAAACACCGTAGAGAGCATGTCAGGAATGATCTTCTTCATGAACTTCTCGACGACCATGAGTACCGGCATGGACAGAACCATGGGGAGCACGGTGGAGGAATAGTTGTTCAGCTGGGCCGGCAGCACGCCGTAGACCATGGTGGTCGTTACGCCCGAATCCGCTGCAGCGTTGACCATCGTCATGAGCTCGGGGGCAATGAGCACACCGCCGAGCATCATGCCGAGCGGCTGGCTGCAGCCAAGCTGCTTCGCAGCAGCCCAACCCAAATAAACGGGAAGGAAGTAATAACCGGCGTTGTAAATCCAGTTGTAGAAGAAGTTGTAGATGTCGGAATCGGCAGACCAAATGCCGAGCATGCCGTCACCGCAAACCACGGCGATAGTACGGAACATGGCAGCACCCATGATAATGGGGATCGTCATGACCATGGTCTTGGACAGGTAGTTGAGGGTCTTACTGCCCGCGGTCTTGAGCGTCAGCGGCTCCTTGGCGCCGCCATCGAGGCTCTCGTCAATGGAGCCTTCGCCCTTGACGCCCAACGCAATGGCGGCGTCATAGACCTTCGGCACGTTCTGACCGATGATGACCTGATATTGGCCGCCAGACCACTGGGCACCCAGTACGCCCTTGATCTTCTTAACTTCATCGTCATTGGGGATGGACTGATCCTTAAGGTTCAGACGCAGGCGGGTCATGCAGTGCGTCGCGTTCGTTACATTGGAGGCGCCGCCGATGGCAGCAAGCACGTCCTCGGCAATCTTCTTGTTATCGACAGCCATGTCGAATCCCTTCTCTTCCAACTAAAAGCCCGTGGGGTTTCACAGCGCCAAGACGCACGATTCTGCTCGCGCCTGCGCAGCACGCGATGCCCGTTGGCAAGAGATTTGATTACATGTGATTCCCGGGTGGATCGACATGAAAAAAGCCCCGCGCACAACCGACAGAGACCCAATGGGGGCCTCGACAGAATCGGTAGTGCCTCTCGGAGCTGCGCCGTGAGTAACACCCAAAACACGGCGAGTATATGCGGCAGATGCGTTCTCCGTGACCCAGATTGCCGACGAACGGTAGCAAACAGTCCGCGAACGGTCACTACGACGGAAATAAAACGCCAGAGACCCTATTTATTCAAGCTTGCGGGAGCCACACGATTCACATGCATGATCAGATAGACGAGCTCTTCTTGGGCCAATGGCTCGCCAAAGGCCTCTTGAATCAGAGCGTCGATACGATGAGCGCAGCGCGATGCCGCAGGATATTGCTCCACGAGCACGTCGTAAAGACCGGAATTCTCGGTGTCAATCGGCTCTTTCTTTGCCACGCGATCGAGCAGATAGCGCACATGGGTGGCAAAGCGAGTAAAGGCAAACGACGAGCGATCGACTGTCACGCCCAACTCTTCTTGAATAATCGCAACCGTCATATCGAGGAGATGCTCCTCGTGCTGCTCGGCAAGCACGCGCCGCTCGCTCGGCTTAATCGCCGCATTGATAATCGACATGGCGATACCCGCGGCCTCACTCTGGGGCATGCGAACGGCAAAAGTTTTCTTAATGCCGCGAACGGCTAACTCGCCCAATCGATACTCAATAGGATGCAGCTGCTCCAGATCGCGCTTGAGCGGCAACGACACCACCATATGTTCGCGGGCGCGCTTAATGGCAAACTGGATATGATCTGCCAGCGTAATGGGCAGATTAGGACTCAATTCGTACGAAAGCTGTCCGGTCGCAATATCTGCCAGCTGAGCAGAAAACTCAAGCACCTCGGGGTCGACCTCGTCGATGAACGCCAGATACTTTGAATCGATGCCGTAAAAGGTACGCGTAATAACGTCAAGATCGACCTCGTGCGGCATGTCGCCAAAACCGATACCACGACCCAACGCGATAAGCTGGCGCCCCGCACCATCTTCGCAGATGGCAGCGTTGTGGTTAATGCGCTGGATAGCCCTCATGGAATCACCGTTCCCGCAAACACACGCCGCGTAGACCATCCACACGGCGCGTTCATTCTACCTGCACCTCGAATTACAGTCCAAAAAAGCCAAGGATTTGATCGCGGCTTATGGGCCTGTACTCGTTGGCATCGAGACCGACATCGTAGCGGTAAATGGGGCGCTCGCGATCGCGGTTGCGCGCGTTGGTGCGGTCTCCCCTGCTGTGGATATGCCCGTGCAGCATGATGGCACCACGCGCCTTGCCATTCCAGCTAAGCATGGGGTAGTGGCTCATAACCAGACGATGGCCCTTGGCATAGCCGGGAGCAATCTCCAGGTAATCGCGCACGTCTTCCCAAATCTGCGGTACGTCGGAATCTTCCCAGTCGCCGTCATGGTTACCGCGGATGAGCGTCACATTCTTGCATTCGATACGCTCGCGCAGGCGCACCGCCTCCGCCAGGGGCAAACGATAGGTAAAGTCTCCCAGGATGTAGAGACGGTCATCCGCAGCCACGCACTCATTGATGGCATCGATGACCTTGCGGTTCATCTCCTCGGCCGAGCCAAACGGTCGGTCCATGTCGTGCAAGATATTCGTATCGCCCAGGTGCAAGTCGGCGGTAAACCACATCATCGTCTGTGTCCTCATTTCGCAACGTGTTCAACTCGTGCTAAGTATACAGACGCAGCGATGCGGCGGTTATCCAAAGAGCCCGCCGAACAGTCCGCGGCGGCGTTTGTCTTGCTTTTTCGAAGCGTCACCCCGGGCGTTCTTGTCCTGGCGCTTCTTACGATCCTGCTCCAACTCATCGTCATCGAGTAGCATATCCCACTCAAACGGATCGTCTGTCAGATCGAACAGATCATCGCCATCAAACATGGCCGCCTCCCTTGCCGATTAGCGAGCGTCCACCACGTAGAGGCCAACGCGCACCTGATGCCACGGGCTGCGCTCGGGAGCGACCTGTTGCACGCGGGCCTCAAATACGCCCTCATGGCCGTAATACATCATCAAGGACAGCGGGCCGGCCTCGTTTCCCGGAACATAGCCAAGTTTGGTCTTGCCATAGTAGATTGCAACCGCCTCGGGGTCATGGGGATTATCGCGCTCGGCGCACAGCGTCAGTTTATCGCCCGCTTTAAGATCGCCTAGGACCAAAGCGCCGTCGGCATATTGAAATCCTGCAATATGAAACGACAAAAGAACACGTGAAGGCTCGTACATGGCAACTCCTCTAACAGCCGGAATACCCGGCGTTTAACCTTACAGAGAAGTCTACGAACTCGCGCGGACACAAATTCATCCTGTCTGCGTCTTTCAAGCGCTCTGTCTCGCAACGCTTGCGAGACAGAGCGCTTGCAGATAAGATAGGAGTACGGATGGCACCCGTTGCAGCGGGTCTTGCCAACTCCGATACACGTTTTCATCGTGAGAAGTGGCCGTCTTCGCTTACGCGGGGGCGGCTATTTCATTCGGCCGATAAACAGGCCGAGTTCGATAGCCGCGATTAACAACGCCAGTAACGAAATAACATCGCTTACGTTCATACCAATTCCCTTCTAAAGGGAGTTGGCCCATCCGCACCCCATAGCAGTAGTCTAACGTAAATGACAGGTAATAGGAACACTTGTTCGTATTACCTGTCATTTCCTAATGCACAAACATGCGCACGAATTTGTGCTTCCAGCTTGCGTAGGGCGCATACCGAAACGGCACGTCCAGCCAGGTTGCCTTGTTCACGATGCTCTTCTTGTGGCTAAACGTATCGAAGCTCTCGCGGCCATGGTACTGACCCATACCGCTCGCACCCATGCCGCCAAAGCCCATATGGCTCGTAGCCAAATGCATGATGGTGTCGTTGACGCAGCCGCCGCCAAAGGGCACGTAGCGCACAAAGCGCTGCTGAGCCGCACGGTCCTGGCTAAAGACATACAGGGCCAGCGGCGTCGGACGATCCGTGATGAACGCCTCGGCCTCGTCTAGGCTCTCAAACGTCAGCACCGGCAAGATGGGGCCGAAAATCTCCTCCTGCATCACGGCGTCATCGGGGGTCACGCCGTCTAGGATCGTCGGCTCAATCTTGAGCGACGACTCGCGCGCCGTGCTTCCCAGCACAACCTTATCGGGATCGATTAGCCCACGCACGCGCGCAAAATGCTTGGCGTTGACAATATGACCGTAGTTCTCGTTGTCGAGCGGGTGCTCGCCAAACATGCGACGGACCTCCTCCTTGATGAGGCCCAACAGCTCATCGTGCACGCGCGTATCGACCAGCAGGTAGTCGGGCGCTACACAGGTCTGGCCCACGTTGAGCCATTTACCAAATGCGATACGGCGTGCCGCGACCTTCAAGTTTGCCGTCGCGTCCACGATGCAGGGGCTCTTGCCGCCCAGCTCAAGCGTCACAGGCGTGAGGTTTTTGCTCGCGCGCTCCATGACGAGCTTGCCGACCGGAACGCTACCGGTAAAGAAGATCTTGTCCCAGCACTCGTCGAGCAACGCTTCGTTCTCGGCACGCCCGCCTTCGACGACCGTCACTAGGCGCGGATCAAATGCTTCCTCGCAAATCTGCCTGAGCACCGCGCTCGAAGCCGGCGCATAGGCGCTCGGCTTGATGACCACGGTGTTACCTGCAGCGAGCGCGCCAGCGAGCGGCTCGAGCGTCAGCAAAAACGGATAGTTCCAGGGCGCCATGATGAGCGTGACGCCATAGGGCACGGCTTGCGTTTTGCACACGCTCACGGCGTTAGCGAGGTCACACGGACGCAGGCGCGGACGACTCCATCGAGCCACATGAGCGATCTGATGACGAATCTCGGAAAGCGACGTGCCGATCTCGCACATATATGCCTCGTCATGCGACTTTCCCAAATCGGTCTTGAGCGCATGGGCAATATCGGCCTCGTGCGCCCGCACCGCATCGCGTAAACTCACGAGCGCGCGACGTCGAGCATCGACATCAAACGTGGCGTGTGTCTTAAAGTAGGCACGCTGATCGCCGACGATGCGCGCAATTTCCTCGGTGTTCATGGACCCTCCTAATTCTCGCCCTCAAACATACCACCTGCAACGACTTCGTACATATGCTCGAGCTCCAGGCGGTCCATTAAAAGAGGAACGGGGTACAGGGGATTAGCCTCGGCATCGGCATGCGCCGCCATTTCGGGAATGTCGGAGCGGCGAATACCCGCTACATATTTGGGGATTCCCAGGGCCTCGTTCATGCGGTCGACCCAATCGATAAAGGCCTCGGCTGCAAGACTGTCCCGCGCGGTAGCCGGCGCAACGCCCGCCATGCGAGCAAGATCGGCAAGCTTGGGGGCGGCGGCGTCACCATAAGCGCGAAGCATGTGCGGCAGGATGATCGCGTTGGCCAAACCGTGCGGAATTCCGTATCGGCCGCCCAGACTGTGCGCGATGGCATGCACATATCCGACATAGGAGCGGGTAAACGCAACGCCCGCCTTATACGCCGCCGAAAGCATATTGCGGCGCGCACGTATGTCGTCGCCATGCTCATAGGCCTCGAGTAAATTGTCGCGGATGAGCTGGACCGCCTGACGCGCCATCTTGCGCGTGTAGGGCGTGGTGCTACGGCCGATAAAGGCCTCGACAGCATGCGTCAGGGCATCCATACCCGTCTGCCCCGTAATGGAGGCAGGCAACCCGCGCGTAAACTCGGGGTCGTGGACCGCAAAACGCGGGATGAGCACAAAGTCGTTAATGGGGTACTTGTAGTGCGTCTCGTCATCGGTGATAACCGCCGCAAGCGTGACCTCGCTTCCCGTGCCTGCCGTGGTGGGAACGGCGATGAGCAGCGGCAGGCGACGATGAATCCGCAGCAGGCCGCGCATCTTGTTGATGGGCTTGTTTGGCTGCGCGATGCGTGCGCCCACGCCCTTGGCGCAATCCATGGCCGAACCGCCGCCAAAGCCAATAATGGCCTGGCAGTCGTTCTCGCGATACAGCGCCGCTGCTTCCTCCACATTCGAGACCGTGGGGTTCGCACGCGCTTCGGCATAGACCGTAACGGCAATCCCCTGAGTCGTAAGCGCACGCTCGAGTGATGCCGTGAGCCCCAGACGGGCAATACCGGGATCCGTCACGATAAGGACCTTCTGGATCGAGCGCTTTTGAAGCACCGCGGGCACATCCTCGGCATGCTCCAAAATGCGCGGCTCGGTATAGGGCAGGATCGGCAATGCAATGCGAAAAACCGTCTGATATGTTCGGCACCAGGCACGACGGGCTAGATGCATAAAGGAAACTCCTTCATTTGTTGATTGGTCAACATTTGCTCGACCGATTGTACTCATCGGAGATCGCAGACGGCCTACCAATCGTTAATAAATCAACATCTTCATATCTCAAAATTGTTTTATTAAAAATCATTCCTAATAGGCTTCACATTTGGTTGCATTTATGGATAATAGAACTCGTCAAGACGCACGTCCGGAGAGGGCCCTTACGGGACCGGACGAGCGCACAATCGCCATCGATCGAAAGGATCGAATCATGAAGTTTGTTTGCCCCGTTTGCGGTTATGTGGAAGAGTTCGACGGCGACCAGCTGCCCGAGGATTTTAAGTGCCCCCAGTGCGGCGTTCCCGGTTCTCGTTTCCTGAAGCAGGAGGAGGGCCAGCTCGAGTGGGCTGCCGAGCACGTCGTGGGCGTCGCCAAGATGGAGGGCGTCTCCGAGGACATCGTTGCCGACCTGCGCGCCAACTTTGAGGGCGAGTGCTCCGAGGTCGGTATGTACCTGGCCATGGCTCGCGTCGCTCATCGCGAGGGTTACCCCGAGATCGGCCTGTACTGGGAGAAGGCTGCCCACGAGGAGGCCGAGCACGCCGCTAAGTTCGCCGAGCTCCTGGGCGAGGTCGTGACCGACTCCACCAAGAAGAACCTCGAGATGCGCGTTGAGGCCGAGAACGGCGCCACCGCCGGCAAGACTGATCTTGCCAAGCGCGCCAAGGCCGCTGGTCTCGATGCCATCCACGACACCGTGCACGAGATGGCTCGCGACGAGGCCCGCCACGGCAAGGCTTTCGCCGGCCTGCTCAAGCGCTACTTTGGCTAAGCCAGCCGCCTGAGAGACAATCTCTAGCTCGATAAGGCCCGGACCGTATTGGTTCGGGCCTTTTTGTGTCTCGAAGACTCGTTAACGCGCTGAAATACGCCCTGAAATAGGACCGCCTTCGGCATCGGTTTCTCGTCAAAAACTAAGTGAGTAGACTTTTTGGAACTTGCCGAGTACACCATCCATATTGCTTTATAAAGCCGCAGGTAAAAGACTTGTTGCAAAACGGCTTGGTCGTCAAAGTGCCAAAAGTCTACTCACTTAGAACCGCAGTCGTCCACGATCGAGCTGTTTTGCGTCTAACGGGCATCTTTCCGTCGATTACTCCCAATTTTGTCCAGTCAACGAATAGTTCAGACCGGAGTAATGTCTCAGCCCTTTGCTCATCTGGGCTTTTATCACGATATTCAGCATCGAGCATCCTGCATACGGCCTTAACGATCGCGCGGAATCTATCCTCATCGGATATCTGTCTGTGTGTCAGGAGAAGCACATCGTAGCCCATGGCCTGAAGGGCCGTCATGCGGTCAGCGTCACGCAAACCATCCCCTGCGTGTCCGTGCGAGGCCTTTCCCTGACATTCAATGGCCACCTGTCGCCTGCCGTCCGGCGAAGAAAGAAGTAGGTCGATATATACACGGGACTTTCCCACAATCGCTCGAGCACTTGTGCTTAGCGTCACTTCGACATTGAGCTCTATGTCGCAAAACCCTTCGCCTCCCAGGGCTCGCGGCAGTGCAAGCAACAAATACGCCTCGACCTCAAAAGGCGACGCGGCGCCCAATGGAACAAGTTGCGATACCGCCATAAATCTATTGCCGTAACGCATCCCGCAAACATCTGAACAAAAACGGTCAAGGTCTCTGCCCAAAACCAAAGCGTCTCGACGCCATAAATTTGAAGCGGTGCCGTCCTCGGACGGACAGCGCACCCAACCGAACGTTGTCGAAATCGCGCCCGAATCAATTGCACGCGTAAGCTCCGCCTCAAGTGCCACCGGCAGAGCGCACACCGCAAACAAGCCACACATCTCCGCCAATACCAAAAGAAGCTGAAGATCCGTCAGATGCCGCGACATGATGAATGCCGTCAGCAGAGGAGACGTAATCAAAAATCCGTGCTCCGTTTCCAGCACGGATTCCCTGGGGAGCTCACCAAGGAACAGCCGCTGTCTAATGCTGGCAGGGCAAGTCCGTTTGTTTCTCGTCCGAACCAATGTATACAACGGAAAGCCAAGTACAACCGCAGCCGTCGGGTTACGGACGAGTCCATATCGCTGCCGGTCTTCTTCCGGCCGTGAAAGCGGCGGACACAGAGCGCGGACCTGAGGGGGCAAACGCCAGTACCTAAAAGCCGATATGTCACAAAGTAGATCTTTCATAGGCACAGGAAAACACGAATTTCAACCCAGTCAGTCACGCAGTGGCGCGAACGCACCAAAAATGGCACCGAACGGACTGTTAAGTTTTCAACAGCCCTCCCCAACTGGCCAAAAGCTTGCCAAAAGCTGGACGAAGCCCTGTTGAAAACCTTTTTTCTTATGCAGATACTTTGCGCGGCAAGTGAGTAGACTATTTTGAACATCCCGAGCAGACCGGTCATCCTGCTTTTCAAAACCGCAGGTAGATAGCTTGTTACAAAACTGCCTGGTCGCCAAAGTGCCAAAAGTCTACTCACTTAGATTGCAGAGTGCCCCCATGAGCTGCAATTCCAAGATATTTAGCACTTTTGGACTCAGATCGTCATACTGAACAAGAACTTGACTTGAGTTTTCAGGGACAGATGCGCCATCAGTACACCAATAACAGTCACTGATATCGACAAAAGGGATACTCGAGCGCGTGAGAGCCTGCGCAAAAGAGCTTCCGCCCGTTCCGCGCTCCGCAACCACGGTGCAGTAAAGGCCCGCGTCTGCATGTTCGATCGAGACCTCCCCTGCCGGAAACGCCTTCCGTACAAGCGCCGCCAGGCCATCGCGCGCCTCGCGAGCGCGCACGCGCACGCGGTTCACATGTCGCTCGTAATCACCCGATTCCAGCAAACGAGCCAAAGCGACCTGGTCAACAGAGCTCACCGATGAGGCGTAAAAACCAAGGTTGTGCCTAAACCGCTCCATCAGCTCATCGGGCAACACCATGTACGCTAGACGCAACGCCGATGAAAGGCTCTTTGAAAACGTGTTGGTGTAGATAACCGACTGGGCGGCATCGATCGACGCGAGCGCAGGAATCGGCTTGCCGGCAAGGCGAAACTCGCAATCGAAGTCGTCTTCGATGAGATATCGGCCCGGCTGCTCGGCGGCCCAGCTCAGCAGCGCATAGCGACGTGCAATGCTCGTCACAAGGCCGGTCGGATACTGATGGGACGGCATCAGGTGAAGGACATCGGTCCCGCTTTTCTGCAGAGTGTTCAAGTCCACACCCTCATCATCCAACGGGATATGCCGAACTTTGCAGCCCATAGCCTGATAGATGCGCGTCAGGCGCAAATAGCCAGGGTCCTCAACGGCATACACCTTGTCCGCGCCAAGCAACTGAGCCAACATGGTATCGAGCAGCTGGGCGCCCGCGCCGATAACAATGTTGTTGGGGTCGACATTCATACCCCTTGTCCCGCGCAGATGATGAGCAATCGCGCGTCGTAGCCGAGCGGTGCCCTGTGCCGGTGCGGGTGAGAAGATTTCGCGCTCGTCTTCGGATGCCAGCGTCGCCCGCAGTGCGCTTTGCCAAAGCCGCGCCGCCTCCAAAGTGGAAGGAGAAAGTGCGTCGAATTGCTCGACCCGTCCATCAACATCATGTGCGTTAAGACCCGCAGGAGCGGAATCTCGATCAAGCTCTGTCTCAGCCAAAGGCAAAACCGGTGCATCCGGAAGCTCACAAGCGTAGTAGCCACGACGCGGCTTTGAGCAAATATAGCCCTCGGCAAGTAACTGGCTATATGCATTCTCGATGGTAATGACACTGATTCCCAGATGGCTGGCAAAGGCACGCTTAGACGGAAGATGCTCCCCCGCCGCAATGCGTCCAGCAACGATATCATCTCGAATTTGCTGGTAAACATACTCATAGAGCGATGCTCCGCCGCGTTTTTCCAAATTGTAGTCAAGCATGAGCCTATCACCTGACCTTATTAAGTCATTCAATCTGGTATTAGTCTGACCTTGTCATTATCTCGAAATCTGAGTATTTCGCCATACCCAGCTCCCCGATAGGATGTTCCGTCAAGCAATGCACATGCCAACCAAGGGAGCAACCATGGCAGAACAGACCAGCAAGGCCGATCGCGTCAAACTCAATCGCGAGCTCGCGCAGATGCTCAAGGGCGGCGTCATCATGGACGTCACCACGCCCGAGCAGGCACGCATCGCCGAGGAGGCGGGCGCCTGCGCCGTCATGGCACTCGAGCGCATCCCGGCCGACATCCGTGCCGCAGGCGGCGTCTCGCGCATGAGCG
>CAJKQY010000032.1:0-20631 GCA_905202145.1 uncultured Collinsella sp. | reverse complement strand
CCTGAATCAGCCCATCCAACGGCCAAACAGGAACTATTTCACCGCAACTTTTCTTTAGATCGGATTTCTGTCTGATACTAAGTTAGTAACATTTCAAAACTCTGTCGGATTACGGGACTGAATTGACAACCTCTATCCATTCCGGTAATTTGAGAATTACAACAAGCCATCTACCTGCGGTTTTATTTAGGCCATTTTTGCTGTGGTCGGGCATCACCAATCTATCCCCGTAATCCGCCCTACTTTTGATAACAGCAAGCATGAAACGGGGCTATTTTTCCCACTCTTTACCGCTATTGCGATCTCCACTCGCACGACCTTCTGAGTTGCGGTGAAATAAGGACTATTTGGCGGGTAGATGCCGCTATTCAATCCCTATTTCACCGCAACTTAGTAGTTACTTGTGGATCAGGCGGGCGCAGAAGTGGCCGTCGTAGGAATCTGCGTTTATGGGGACGCTCTGGAAAAGCCCACGGTCGTTTTGGCGCACGGAGACAAGCTTCTTGGCCTGGTCGAACTCGGGCAGCTGCAGAATCTGAGCTTCGGAGAGCGGCGCCACGGTAAAGCCGGCGCCATCGGGAGAGGCCAGGAAGGCGTCCACGACCTGCGTGTTCTCTTCGTCAAAAACCGAGCAGGTGGCATAGATAAGCTCACCGCCGGCAGCAACGCGCGCGGCTGCTTCCTTGAGCATCGTCAGCTGTAGCTTGGGCAGCTCAGTCGTAACGTCGTTCTCGGTCAGACGCCACGGTATCTCGGGGTGACGGCGCATGGTGCCGGTGCCAGAGCACGGCGCATCAATAAAAACGGTGTCGAATAGAGCGGGCTCACCGAGCATGGCATCAAACGACGTGAGCACCTCATTGAGCTCGCAGGCATCGCCCGAGACCGTACGAACACCCGTAATACCCGCCTTATGCAGGCGCGCGAGATTCTGATCACACTTGCGATCGTGCAGATCGAGCGCGGTATGCTGATGCTCGTACCCGGCTCGCTTGGCCTGGCACATCATCACATAGGTCTTGGTGCCGCGACCGGCACCGATCTCCAGGCAACGACCGGGACGTGTCGCAGCGGTAGCGATAAGCTGGGCGTTGAGGTCCGAGGCAACCGCGGCAGCACGCTCAAACACGCCCGATGCGACCGTGACCTGGGCATCGACAGGAGCATGGCAGCCCGGGAACACGGGCGCAACGAGCTGGGAGATATACGGGTCCGCCTTGGTCGCAAACGCATTCTCATGCAGAGCCAGCGGCGCGGGGGCCAGATTGCCGGCAAAGTTGAGCGCACCCTCGGGCGTATCGAACGAGGCCATAATACGAGCGCACAGCCAGCGAGGAAGACCCATCAAACGCGAAAGGCGAACCAAACGGCGCTCGGACTCATCCACGTCGGATGCCGTGGCAAAGTCCTCAACGTTGTCCGCAACCTTGTGCAGCACCGCGTTAGCCAGGCCCGCGGCAGACTTAGCACCGCTGCGCACCAGCTCAACACCCTGGCTCACGGCAACGCGGCCCGGCGTATGCAGGTAGAGCATCTCGAAGGCCGAGATACGAAGCGCCATGCGCACGCGCGGCGCGACCTTTTTGGGCTTATCCAAAAACTGATCGAGCAACTCATCCAAAATGCCCTGCGTGGCGGCAACACCGAGCGCCAAACGTGCGGCAAAAGCGGAATCGCGCTGGTCAATAGCCTTGGCGGAAGCACGCGAAGACAACACGTCGCGTGCGTACATACCGCGGCGATCGGCCTCCATCAACACATCGAGCGCAAGCTTGCGCGCGGGAGATAACTTGCTCATGACAGTACACCCCACGTAAGGTCGGCACCCTGCAGGCCGGCAGCCCAGGCAGAAGCAGACATGGCACGCTTGCCATCGGGCTTAACCTCAAGCAGTTCAACCGCGCCATCAGAAAGGCCCAGGTAAACACGCCTGCTCTTAACGGCAACAGCGCCCTCGCCAAGCGACACATCGGCCGGCGCAGCATCGAGCACGCGAACCGTCTTGCCGGCAATCACACAACGGGCAGGCGCGGTATCGGACGAAGCGAGCACATGACGCACGCAATCGAGCGCCGCCATCTGCGGATCCAGACGCATCTCCTGCTTGGAAATCTTGGCAGCATGAGTGACGAGCGACTCATCCTGCTCAGTCCAAACAGCCGAGCCATCGGCAAGCGAGGGAAGCGTATCGGCAAGCAGCTTGCCGCCTAGATCACCAAGCTCCATCGTGAGCGCCTCGGCATGCTTACCCGCAACCGAGGTCGAGGCCTGCGCACAATAAGCGCCCGTATCCACGCCATGCCCAATGCGCATAATGGAAACGCCAGCAACCTCATCACCAGCAAGAATGGCACGCTGAATGGGAGCAGCGCCACGCCAACGGGGCAGCAGCGAAGCATGAACATTCACAATACCAAGCGGTGCCATATGCAGCACCTCATCAGGCAAAATACAACCATAGGCAGCCACGCAGAAAATATCAGCCTGAGCAGCCTGGAGCGCCTCAACAACCTCAGGCGTCATACGATTTGCTTCAACGACCGGCAACCCCAGCTCAAGCGCCTTAGCCTTAACAGGAGAAGGCTCAAGCTTCTTACCACGCCCACGAACAGCATCGGGACGCGTAATGACAAGCGCAATCTCATTGCCAGCCGCAACAAGCGAAGTCAGCGAAGGCACAGCAAAATCAGGCGTACCCATAAACACAATACGCATAAAGAACGTCTCCCCTCAACCAAAGCCGAGACGGCTACAAATAACAGCGGAAAGCCAAGTACTCAGCCCATCCGCAATAACAATTCAACAAGAACAAATATACCCAAAAACAAAGAAAGAGCCGCATAAAAGCAGCCCTCCCAACAAAGCACCTATCAGCGAAGACGCCCCTCCCTGGCCCAACGGCACCCGGGCGAACCAAGCCAGAACAACGCAGTCCCCGGTGCTGAGCGCCCACATATCGTCCCGCGCGCAGTTTCGCAGCGCAGCGAGAATGTTTGAGCACGGGATGATATGTGGGCGCTCAGCACCGGGGACGGTGGGACCTACTCCGTCTCGCCCGGTCGAGCGCCGCGGGCCAGGGCGTCCTGGTACTCCTTGACTGCCTTGATGCGCTGCATGGGCTTAAGTCGCTCGAACATGGTATTGCCGTGCAGGTGATCGATCTCATGCTGCAAGCACACGCAGAACAGATCACCCGAGGCCTCGTAGCGAATCAGGTTGGCATCCAGGTCATACGCCTCGACGACAACGTGATCGGGACGCTCGATCTCGCAGCTAATGCCAGGGATGGAAAGGCAGCCCTCGCTAAACGGCACCAGGTGGTCGCTCTGCTCAACAATAACAGGGTTGATGAGCACGTACGGGTCATAGTCGTTCTTGTCGCTGTAGTCGCAGTCGATAGTGACAAGCTGAATGAGCTCGCCAATCTGCGGGGCGGCCAGGCCGCAACCGCCGTTGTCGAACATCATCTTCTTCATCTTCTCGGCAAGCGCCTCGATCGCCGGGGTGATCTCCTCGATGACGGCGCACTCCTGGCGCAGACGAGGGTCGGGCGACAATACGATTCCGTTGGCTTCCATGGCCATCCTTTCGGGTTGTTACATCAAATCATAGGCGTCGACGTCAACGCTCACGCTCACGCCGCGCACGGAGCCCACCTCTTTGAGGCAGGCGTCGATATCATCAGAGACATGGTACCCTACCGGCGACTTTACAAGCAGATGGAAGCGGTAACGGTCCTTGGCTCTCTCGATTACACACGAAGCCGGACCAAGCACCTGGGGCACGGCACTCCCCGCCCGCAAAAAGTCGGGAGCGGCGGCATGCCAGCGACGCTTGAGGAGCTTTGCGATGCGACCGATGTAGTCCCGCGCGTCATCCGCGTTCGTCGACCATACCAAGATGTTGGCCAGGCGCACGAACGGCGGATACAGTGCGTCGCGGCGCTGGTCCAGGTCGTAGTCGGTGAAGATCGAGCGATTGTGCTCGGCGACGGCGCGGATGACCGGGTCCTCGGGCAGATAGGTCTGAATGATAACCTCGCCGGGGCGATCGCCGCGGCCGGCGCGGCCCGCAACCTGCTCCAGAAGATCGTAGGCGCGCTCCCCTGCCCTAAAATCAGGCAGCTTCAGCGCAAAGTCGGCATTGACCACGCCCACGAGCGTGACCTCGGGAAAGTCGAGGCCCTTGGCAATCATCTGGGTGCCAAGCAACACGGCGCAATCGGCCGCATCGAACTGCTCGAGCAGCTTTTTGTGCGCGTCCTTGCCACGCGTGGAATCGGCATCCATGCGAATGATGGCGACGTCGTCGGGCAGCATCTGGTGCAGCGCATCCTCGATCTGCTGCGTGCCCAGACCCATTTTTGCCAGGTAACGGCTGCCGCACTTGGGACAGCGACTCGTGGGCGCCGGATAGGGCTGCACGCGCCAGGACGATCCGCAGGTGTGGCACTGCAGCGTGTGCGTGCGCTCGTGGTACGTAAGCGCCGTAGAGCAGTGGTTGCAGGTGGGAACGCAACCGCATTCGCGGCACATCAAAAACGGCGCAAAGCCGCGGCGGTTGTGCAGCAACACAGCTTTCTCGCGCCGCTCCACAACTCGCTCCAGGCCTTCCATCAGCGGTTTAGAGAACATGGAGCGACTGCCGCGTGCGAACTCGCGGCGCAGATCGGCAATGCGAACCGTAGGCAACACGGCGTGCCCCGGGCGCTCGGGCATCTCGACGCGCGTCCAGGTGGCGCCATTGTACGTGCCGCGGCGGCAGCGGTCGAGGGCCTCGGCAGAAGGCGTGGCCGAGCCCAGTACGAGTGGGCAGCGATAGCGGCGCGCCATCTCGGCAGCCACCTCGCGCGCATGGTAGCGCGGGCTGGAACCCTGCTTGTAGCTGGTCTCATGCTCCTCGTCGATGATGATGAGACCAAGATCGCTGAGCGGGCAGAAGAGCGCCGAGCGGGCGCCCACGACCACGCGGGCCGCACCGCTGGCGACCATATCCCACTGGTCCAGACGTTCGCCAGCAGAAAGACGCGAATGGAACACAGCGACCGTCTCGCCAAAGCGCGAGCGGAAGCGGCCGACAGTCTGGGCCGTCAGCGAAATCTCGGGCACGAGCACGCAGGCCGAACGGCCGGCCGCGAGCACGCGCTCGATGGCAGAGAGGTAGACCTCGGTTTTACCAGATCCGGTGACGCCGTCGACAAGGACCACGTCGCCGTGGGCGTCAAGGCGGGCGCGCTCAATTTGCGCAAGCGCCTGCTGCTGGCCGTTGGTAAGGAAGACCGGCGCCTTGCCGCTCGCCGAGGACAGCGTGGTCTGCTCGCTGCAGCCACGCCAGGCGCGGCGCTCCTCCACCACCACGACGCCGCGTTTTTCGAGCGCCTTAATGGTCGCCGACATGCTGTTGTAGAGCAGGTTGAGGTCGCGCGTCGTGACCGGGCCGCATTGGAGCGCCTCGATGAGCTGACGCTGGCGAACGGCGGTCTTGGGCGGCTTATAGTCGAAACCCTCAGGCGTGAGCATGACCCAGCGGTTTTGGATAGGCTTGACGGCAGGACGCTCGACCGTCCATGCCCCATCATCGCCCTTAACGACACGCGGGCTGCCACCCGGAGGCAAAAACAGGCGCAGGCACTCGGAAAGCGTCGCGACATACTCGCGGCTCATCCAACGCGCAATGCGGGCGGCTTCGGCGGTAAAGAGCGGCTTGCTGAGGATAGCCTCGATAGGCTTGATGCGCGCGGGATCGAGAGCGTCGTTACCTTGCAGGTTGGCCAGCTCTGGCGCGATGTCGACGATGTATCCAGCGGCCGCACGATTGCCAAAATGAACTAGGACGGTGGAGCCGATCTGGGCATCGTTGGCGAGTGACTGTGGAATGCCATAGGCAAACGGCTCGGAGAGCGCTCGGGTCGGGATGTCGAGGACCACGCTCGCGTAAGCGGCGACGGGTTCGGGTGCGGGCTCGGGCTGCGCCGGGGCGGCGGCAGGGGCCGCGGACTTCGGAGCTTCTTTAGGTTCCGGCGAACCAAACAGCGAAAGTTGCTCGGCCATGGCCTCAGCACCTCCTATCCCATACGTCTACAGAAACAAGAGCCCCGCTCGGGTGAACGGGGCTCGGATGCATGCGTTTACGCAGCTGCTACAGCGCCATCGTGCGGGCGCGGTCGATGCGTGCCAGGCAATCGTCGCGGCCGACGAGCGCCATGGTCTCGCCCAGCGGGGGGCTCACCATGTTGCCGCAGACGGCGACGCGCACGGCCTGGAACACCACGCGCTTCTTGAGGTCCATCTGCTCAGGCAGAGGCTCAAGCGCGGCGTCGATGTTGGCAGCCGTCCACTCGTCCACGCCCTCGAGCGCGCCCTTGGCGGCATCCAGAATGGCGCCCATGCCTTCCTTGGCCAGGCCCTTGTTGACAGACTTCTCGTCATACTCGAGCGTCACGGCGGTGGCAAAGATGGGAGCAGCGACGGTCACGGCGTCGGCCGGCATCTTGGTGCGCGGCTTGACGATGGCGGCAAGCGCGTCGATCCAGTCCTCGCCGTACTCGACGTTGCCCTCGATGAGGCCTGCTTCGTGCAGCTCGGGGACCATGATCTCGTCGGCAAACTGAGCATCGGACATGCCGTTAATGTACTCGGCATTAACCCAGTCGAGCTTCTTGGGGTCGAAGGTCGCCGGGTTCTTGGAGATGCGGTCGAGTGAGAACTTGCTGGCCAGAACATCACGCGGAATGATCGTGGTCTCGCCGTCGAGCGACCAGCCGAGCAGCGCCAGATAGTTGACGAAGGCGTCGGGCAGATAACCGGCGTCGCGGTACTCCTCCACCGAGGTAGCGCCGTGGCGCTTGGAGAGCTTCTTGCCGTCGGCGCCCAGGATCATTGAGATGTGGGCGAACGTAGGCACGGGCGCGCCGAGGGCCTCGTAGACCATGACCTGGCGCGGGGTGTTGGACAGATGGTCGTCGCCGCGGATGACGTGGGTGATCTTCATCATAGCGTCGTCGACGACGGTCGCGAAGTTATACGTGGGCGTGCCATCGGAGCGGAAGATGACAAAGTCGTCGAGCTCCTTGGCGTCAAAGGTCACCTCGCCGTGGACGGCGTCGTGGATGACGACGTCGCCGCGGTCCTCGGGCACCTTGATGCGCAGGACGTAGGGCTCGCCGGCCTCGATGCGACGGCGTGCCTCCTCGGGATCAAGATCGCGGCAGCGGCGCTGATAGCCCTGGAAGGGGTCCTTGCGCTCCTGGGCGGCCTTGCGATCGGCGTCGAGCTGCTCCTTGGTGCAGAAGCAGGGATAGGCCTTGCCCTCGTCCCAGAGCTTCTGGGCGGCCTGCTTGTACAGGTCCAGACGCTCGGTCTGTGCGTAGGGGCCAAAGTCGCCGCCCACCTCGGGACCCTCGTCCCAGTCCAGGCCCAGCCAACGCATGGCGCGCAGGATAATCTGCGTGTTCTCGTCGGTGGAACGGGTGGGGTCGGTGTCGTCGATGCGCAGGATGAACGTGCCGCCGTTTGCACGGGCGAAAGCCCAGTTATAGATAGCGGTGCGGGCGCCGCCGATGTGCAGCTTGCCCGTAGGTGAGGGTGCAAAGCGGACGCGAACGTCTGATGCCATGGAAATCTCCTCGATTGCAGGATGGATGTCTAACCGCATCAGTATAAAGCAACAAAGCAACCTCCGCACAAAGGGCACCGACCCACTCATTGGGGACAGACTTAAATGACTAGTCATTGGGGACGTTCTTAAACGACTAGTCGTTGGGGACACCCTTCGAAGTTGTCTGAAGAGTGTCCCAAGCGCCGCCTAAGGTTGGTCATTTAAGTCTGTCCCCAATGAGTATGTCCCCAATGAGTAGGTGCGGAAAGGGTGTGAATGTTGGATTTACGCGATATGATGTGCCCTTGCATATAGAGCTCGGCGGAATGGTAACGGTCGCCGGGACACGTTTTTGAAAGGACAATCATGTCAGAAGAACTTCGTTCCATCCCGCCCCAACACGGGTCCTTTGTATTTACGTCGGAGTCGGTGACCGAAGGTCATCCCGATAAGATCGCTGACCAGATCAGCGACGCCGTCCTCGACGCAATCCTCGCTAAAGAAATAGAGCTGCAGGAGCAGGGCTACATTGCGCCCAACGGCGTGCCCGCCAACGTTGAGAACGTCCGCTGCGCCTGCGAGACCCTCGTGACCACCGGCACCGTCATCGTTGCCGGCGAGATCCGCACCCAGGCCTACGTCGACGTGCAGGAGATTGCCCGTGGCGTTATCCGCCGCATTGGCTACAACCGCGCAAAGTTCGGTTTTGACTGCGATACCTGCGGCGTTATGAGCCTCATCCACGAGCAGTCTCCCGATATCGCCCAGGGCGTTGACGAGTCCTTCGAGACCCAGACCGGTGCCACCACCGACCCGATCGACCTGATCGGCGCCGGCGACCAGGGCATGATGTTTGGCTATGCCTCCAACGAGACCAAGACCCTCATGCCCATGCCGCACTACCTGGCGAGCCGTCTGGCCGAGCGCCTGGCCGCCGTGCGTCACGACGGCACCCTGCCCTACCTGCGCCCCGACGGCAAGACCCAGGTCACGGTGCGCTACGAGGACGGCAAGCCCGTCGAGGTCACGACCATCGTCATCTCCACGCAGCACGCCGCCGAGATCGAGGACATGGGCAAGATCAAGGACGACCTCATCGAGCACGTCATCACCCCCGTCATGGCTGCCGAGAACATGCCGTGGGACAACGCCGACATCTATGTGAACCCCACCGGTCGCTTTGTCGTGGGCGGCCCCATGGGCGACACGGGCCTCACCGGCCGCAAGATCATCGTCGACACCTACGGCGGCTACGGCCGTCACGGCGGTGGCGCCTTTAGCGGCAAGGACTGCACCAAGGTCGACCGCTCTGCCGCGTATGCCGCGCGCTGGGTCGCCAAAAACGTGGTCGCCGCCGGCCTGGCCGATCGCTGCGAGGTCGAGCTGGCCTACGCCATCGGCGTGTCCAAGCCGCTATCGATCATGGTCGACACCTTTGGCACCGCGCATGTTGCCGAGGACAAGATCGTCGAGGCCGTGGAGAAGACCTTCGACCTGCGCCCGGGCGCGATCATCCGCGACCTTGACCTGCGTCGACCGATCTACGAGAAGACGGCAGCCTACGGCCACTTCGGCCGCGAAGACGCCGACTTCACCTGGGAGAAGACCGATCGAGTCGAAGAACTCAAAGCAGCCTGCGGCCTGTAAGCTAACGAGAAAAGCCACAACCAAATAAAACGCACCAAAAGAAGTACCGGCACCAACCGGTACTTCTTTTTTATTTAAACGGTGGTGAAGATGTTTCGATACGCAAGGTAAGACACATCCCTAGCTAATGAATTTTGCCATCTAGCAGCTCCAACCATGTATCCTTAGTCCAGAGGAGCGGGGCATAAGGTCGATCGCGAGTTCCGCACGAGCCGGAGAGCACTTAATGTGCTCTCCGTGCGAGCAGGACTGTCCGAGCAGGCGACCTTATGCCCCGCCCCTCGGGACGAAGGGATAGAAAAGGAGCAGCCATGGCAGGCAAGCCGCAAACACTAGCTACGACCTCGGCATTCGAGATCTTGGGGCCCGTCATGGTCGGCCCCAGCTCATCGCACACCGCCGGCGCCCTGCGGTGCGCACAGGTGGCCGCCAGCCTGCTCGAGGGCCGCATCACCAAGGTCACCTTTGGCCTGTGGAACTCCTTCGCCCACACCTACCGCGGCCACGGCACCGACCGCGCGCTCGTCGCGGGCATCCTGGGCCTCGACACCGACGACGAGAATATCAAACAGGCTTTCGACCTCGCGCGCGAGCAGGGCCTCGATTATCACTTTGACATCAAGGGCGACGACGCCTCCCTCCACCCCAACACCGTCGATATCGAGATGGTCGACGACACGGGCGCAACGGCGCAGGTCCGCGGCGAGAGCCTGGGCGGCGGCAAGATGCGCATCAGCCGCATCAACGGCGTCGGTGTCGACATCTCGGGTATGTACTCCACGCTCTTCGTGGCGCACCAGGACGTTCCCGGCGTGCTCGCCGCGCTTACGAACCTACTTGCCTACGCACACGTGAACATCGCCTTCTGCCGCACCTACCGCACCGAGGTGGGCGGCCAGGCCTACTCCGTCTTTGAGACCGACGGCACACCCGACGACACCGTCATCCCCATGGTGCGCAAACTCGACAACGTCGGCTACGCCACCTTTATTGAGCTCCCCGGCTCGGCATCATCGCTCTCCCCCGGCGTCTCGGCCAAGGAGATCTTCGACGACGGCGAGCAACTGCTCGACGCGTGCGAGGAGCTGGGACTCAGCATCGGCGCCGTCATGGCCGTGCGCGAGGCGCGCCTTACCGGCGAGGAACACGCCGTCGCCGCCATGCGCCGCGTGCTCAACGTCATGCGCGAGGAGACCACGGCCCCCATCGCCAATCCGCAGCGCTCGCTCGGTGGGCTCATCGGCGGCGAGGCGAAGCTCGTCGATGCCACCGGCCGCAACGACCTTAGCTCCAGTTTAATGGGCGCCGTCCAGACCGAGGCCGTGGCCCGCGCCATGGCCGTACTCGAGCGCTCCGCCACCATGGGCGTGATCGTCGCCGCCCCCACGGCAGGCTCCGCGGGCGTCGTGCCGGGCTGCGTGCTGGCGCTGGCCGAGCACCTGCAGCTCGATGACGAGCAGGTCATGGACGCCCTCTACTGCGCCGCCGCCATCGGCCTCAACCTCACCACGAGCGCCTGCGTCGCCGGCGCCGAGGGCGGCTGCCAGGCCGAGGTGGGAAGTGCCGCCGCCATGGCCGCCGCCGCGCTGGTCCAGATGATGGGCGGCACCCCCGAGCAGGCACTCGACGCCAGCTCCATAGCGCTGAGCAATCTGCTGGGCCTCGTTTGCGACCCCGTGGGCGGACTCGTGGAGGTGCCGTGCCAAAACCGCAATGCCATCGGCGTGGCCGCGGCCTTCAGCTCGGCCCAGCTCGCGCTCGCCGGCATCAAGAGCCTGGTGCCGTTTGACCAGATGGCGCATGTGATGCTCTCGGTGGGCCACGCCCTGCCGGCAACCCTGCGCGAGACGGCCAAGGGCGGCATCGCTCAAGCCCCGGCCGCGCTTTCTGCCTGCGCCAAATGCGGCATATGCGGATAGGCAGGCTTCTCCAAACTGATACTGTTTCCGCACCACAAACAACAGGCTAATCGCTATAATGCAAGCCCAGTTAAAACACGATGAGCCGCAAGGCGAAACTCGAAGGAAATATATACGATGTCGCAAATCGACCGCAGCAACATGATTCCCGATCCGCAACAGCCCAGTAGGCATACCGGCGGCGTCCAATCGCCGCGTCCCATCGCGCCGGCTCACAGCCAACAACACGGCCCGGCCAATGCCTCTCAGCGCCCGAATCAGCGTCAATACCAGCAGCATCAGCAATATCAGCAGCGTCCCACACACGGTGCCGCCCCCAAGCAGGCCCCTTCGCACACTCGCGCGGCAAACAATCGCGGGCCCGCGGACAAGCGCACCAACAAAAGCAGCAAGTCGGGCGGAAAGACGGCCCTCTTTGTCGTCCTCGGCCTCGTCGCGATCGTCTACATCGTAGGCGTCGTCGCGTTCTCGCAGGTCGCTTACCCCAACACTACCATCGCCGGCGTCGACATCTCACTCTCTAACGCATCTTCGGCAGCCACCAAGGTCAACTCGGCATGGAAGCACTACAAGCTCACCGTTTCGGACGACAGCTTTAGCTGGACCTACCAGCCCGAGTCCGACGAGCCCATCGTCGATGGCGAGGAAGCCGCCCACGAGATTATCAGCAAAAACGAGCCGCTGCTGTGGCCGTCGCGCCTCATCGCGTCGCTCGGTGGCAAAACCGTTAGCGCCACCAAGAACGGCTCGGTCGACTTGGACCAAGATGTCGACCTGTCCATGCTCTCCGATGCCTTTGACCAAAAGCAGTTTGAGGAGGACCTGGGCAGCGCCATCGACGAGTTCAACGAGGGCCGCTCGGGCACCTTCGAGGCCGCCAGTTCCTATGACGAGAAGGCCGGCAAGTTCACCGTTGAGAAGGCCCGTTCCAACGAGAAGATCAACCGCGAGCATGTCATCAAATATACCGAGATCGAGCTCGCGTCGCTCGCCGAGAATGTCGATATCACCAAGATCGGCAACGACGCCTACGAACCGCTCAACGGCACCCTCACCAACGACCAGATTCAGGCTGCATGCGATGCCGCTAACAACTTCCTGGGCGTCAACGTAACCCTTAAGCTCAACGGCAATGATGCCGGCAAGGTGGACGGCAGCTCGGTGCTGCAGTGGATCAGCTTTGCCGATCCGGCCAACCCCACGCTCGATACGTCGCAGATCAGCAGCTGGGCAGCAGACCTCGCCAACGGCTTTAACACTGTGGGCACCACCCGCTGGTGGACACGCGCCGACGGTAAGGAATGCGCTGTAGAGGGCGGCGACTTTGGCTGGTCCATCGACAGCGACACGCTCGCCAAGCAGGTAGAGGACGCTATCAATAAAAAGCAGACCGGCG
The DNA here is from genome assembly GCA_905202145.1 of uncultured Collinsella sp. Classification (GTDB taxonomy): domain Bacteria; phylum Actinomycetota; class Coriobacteriia; order Coriobacteriales; family Coriobacteriaceae; genus Collinsella. Next base: position 8,073 of record CAJKQY010000032.1, on the reverse strand, counting down.
ATATCGAGATTTCGTACTCCAAGAAGGCCGACACGTTTACCGCCAAGGGCGAGCCCGATTGGAAGGCCTATATCGACGTCGACCTGTCTGAGCAGCACGCGCGCTACTACGACGAGAACGGCAATATCGTGTGGGAGGCCAACTTTATTTCCGGCAAACCGGGTGAAGACGCCACCCCCGAGGGCGTGTGGCAGATCAACAGCAACGACGGCGCCAGCAAGCTCATCGGTGCCAAAGACCCCGCGAACGGAAAGCCCAAATACGAGAGCCCGGTCAGCTACTGGATGCCGTTCGAGGGCAATATGGTCGGCTTCCACGACGCTACCTGGCAAAACGATTCGAGTTTCGATAGTGCCGAATCGTACAAATGGTGTGGAAGCCACGGCTGCATCAACCTGCGCCTGGCCGATGCCAAGGCGCTCCACGACTGCATCAGCGTCGGCCTGTGCGTGGTCGTGCACTCGTAAGGAATCACGCCTTCGCACAACGGGGAACTGACGCTCCAATCTAACAGTTCCGAAAGATACTGCCATAATGCGCCCGCCTTTCGCGACGGGCGCATATACTTATCGAGGAACTTTCTATAAAGGATATAAAGGAGACGCCATGTCGAATGTCCCCACCATCACCCCGGGACCGAATGATACTGAGCGAGCGCCCGAGGGTGCCACCGAAACGCTTCCCCTCATAACAACCGTGCACGCAACACAGCAAAACGGCGGCACAAGCGATACAACCGAGATTTCTGACGAAGAGGCCTACGCCAAGCTCAAGGCGAAGCGTGCCGAGCGTCGGCGCAAAAAGCTCATACGACGCGGCATTGCCGCCGTCGTCGTGGCCGCCATTGTGCTCATCGCCGTTGTCGTGACCTTCGTCATCAACGCACGGCCTGCAGGTACCGACGGTCCGGTGACCGACATGGTCACTGAGGGCACGTTTACGACCACCGTCGAGGCCAAAGGCCAGCTCAAGCCCATCTCGGCTTCGGTGGTCTCCCCTTCTGTCGACGGCACGGTGGCATCGATCAACGTGCAAGCCGGCCAGTCCGTCAACGAGGGTGACGTACTCATGACCATTAAAAACGACGAGCTCGATCGCAACGTTGCCGAGGCGCAGCGTGCAGTTGCTGCCGCTCAAGAAGACCTCGCCAACGCGCAGAAAGCCGCAGCTGCTGCGCAGGCCACCCCAACGACGGACGTCGAGGGAGCTTCCGCAGCGGCTGGCGTCTCCGCCGCATCAGTGGACACGAACGCCGTATCGGCCGCGCAGCGCAGCCTCGCATCAGCCCAGGCAAACCTCGACCAGGCGAACGCCAAGGCCTCCAGTCGCACGGTCACGGCCCCGAGCTCGGGTAGCATCGTGGAGCTCAATGCCAAAGTGGGCGCCACGGTTACAGGCGGCATGATCATGGGCGAAAGCGATACGAGCGGCGGCAAGCAGTGCATGCAGATCGCCGATCTCTCCAAGATGAAGGTCACCGTTCAGGTGGGTGAAAAGGATATCGCCAAGATCGCCGTGGGCCAGAGTGCCAACATTACCTATCCGGCCTTTCCCGATATCGTGAGCCATGGAACAGTCACGACAATCGCTTCGGTGGCAAATTCCGACGCCAACGGCGGCGGCAGCGTGACCTTTAACGTCGACATTTTGATCGAAGCGCCCGACGCACGCCTCAAGCCGGGCATGACCGCCGAGGTCTCGGTGGTGACCGAACAGCTCGATGACGTAGTGATGGTGCCGACCATGGCGCTCATGACCGAGGATGGCGAGCATTATTACGTCAACGTGGCAACCGACGGCGAAGGCAAACAAACCCGATGCGTAAAGGTGACCGTCGTGACGCAAAACGATAACGATGCCGTAGTCGGCAAAACGCAGGTCAAGCGCGATGAGCAGGGCAACGAGATCAACGCGGACGTGCCGGTTACCAAGCTGCGCGATGGCGACACCCTCATCGTGGACACCGGCGCAGGCATGACGGCCGACGGCGGCGACTCTGGCAGCATATCTGCCGACGAGGGCATGTAATGCGTCCCGTCATCGACATCCGCAACGTGCATCGCATTTTTGAGAGCGAGGCCGGCTGCGCCCATATCCTGCATAACGTGAGCCTGGCAGTGAATCCCGGCGAGTTCGTGGCCATTACCGGCCCTTCGGGATCGGGCAAGTCGACGCTCATGAACATCCTGGGCTGCCTGGACAAGCCGACGGCAGGCGATTATTACCTGCAGGGCCTCAACGTGGCGGAGCTCGACGATGACGAGCTCACCGAAGTCCGCGCCCTGAGCATCGGCTTTGTCTTTCAGAGCTTTAACCTGCTGCCGCGCCTATCGGTCATCGAAAACGTCATGCTGCCGCTGTCGTACACCAACGTGCCGCGGGCTCAGCGTGAGATGCGCGCCGTCCATGCGCTGCAATCCGTCACGCTGCCGGTCGACCACTGGGACCACCGCATCTCCGAGCTCTCGGGCGGACAGATGCAGAGGGTTGCCATCGCGCGTGCCCTCGTCAACGATCCACCCATCATCCTAGCCGACGAGCCGACGGGAAACCTGGACTCCGCCACCGGAGCACTCGTGATGGAGACCTTCCACAAACTCCAGGAACGCGGCAAGACCATCGTGCTCATCACGCATGATCCCGGTATCGCCGCCGAGGCCGACCGTGCCGTAACCATTCGCGACGGCAGGATCCACGACGGCGCGTACATTGCGCACGCGCCGCAGACCCTGCGCGGCGCCATTGATAGCCTGCCCACGATTTCTGCACACGCCAATCCAACGAAAGGAGTGAAGGCATGAGCACGCGTGACCTTATCCAAGAAGCCCTTCACTCCCTCGAGGCCAACAAGGGACGCAGCCTACTCACCATCCTGGGCATTGTTATCGGCATCGCCTCCGTCATTGCCATGACCTCGCTTATCGGCGGTATCCAAAACAGCCTGGTCAACAGCCTGGGCCTCAACGCCGCGCGTATGGTGCAGATTTATTCGTCGCAAGAGCTCACCGAGTCGGACGTCGAGAAGCTTCGCAAGATGGTGCCGCAGATCGAGCAGATCGGTATCGTGGACAGCGCCTATACCGAGTACAAGGCCGGTGACAAAAGCTATACCGTCATGGCGCAGGGCGTCGATAGCGACATGCTCGACGCGGTGGGCGCCAGCAAGCTCGTCGCGGGGCGCACCTACAACCAGGCCGAGTCTCAATCAGGCTCGCGCGTGGCGCTCATCAGCCGCGGCAGCGCCGATCAGCTGTACGGCAACGAGCAGGATGCGCTCGGCAAGACCATTAAGGTCTCCAATGGCGAGGTGCAGATTGTCGGCGTTATCGACGGCGGAAACGACTCCATGGGCTCGCTCACGCTATACATGCCGCGCGAGACCATCTCGGGCCTCTTTGGCGACGAGAGCCCGTCGTTTCCCAGCGTAACGGCGCTCGCCGCCGAGGGCACGGACATGGACGAGCTGTGCAAGACGATTGAATCCAAGGTGCGCAGCATGAAGGGCATAGCGGACGACGACGAATATGACAGCGTATCGGCAACCTCCATGAAAAGCGCCATCGACGCCCTCAATTCCTTTATGGGCGCGTTTTCGCTCATCATGGGCGCCGTTGCCAGCATTTCGCTGCTCGTGGGCGGTATCGGCATCATGAATATGATGCTCACCAATGTGACCGAGCGTATCCGCGAGATCGGGATTCGTCGAGCCTTGGGTGCCAGCCGTCGCGATATCACCGCACAGTTTTTGGCCGAGTCCTCAGCGCTGTGCGTCACCGGTGGCCTGCTGGGTGTCCTGATTGGCTACCTGCTTGCCTGGGGACTAGCGATGTTCGCCGCGGGTTCCGGCGTGCTTGGCGAGCTCGGTGCCACCGGTACCATTACGCCGAGTTTTTCGATCGCCACGGTGCTGCTGGCCTTTGTGGTCTCCGTCGGCATCGGCGTCATCTTCGGCTTCTATCCCGCCCGCCGGGCAGCAAAGCTCGACCCCGTCGAATGCCTTCGCTACCAGTAAGCCAACACCAGATAAGTTGCGGTGAAATAGAGGCTGTTTATGCTGCTAAAAGGCCATATCTGACCCTATTTCACCGCAACTTAGATAGCGTCAGGTATAACGCTTCACCCCAAATCAAATTGATTCGTTGAATAGACACATTGCAAATCTTTATACTTCGTTTAATCCACAAGTGGGTATTATCACACACAAAGCACACGTGAAAGGATATACCCATGTCGCTTACACAGTCAGCAGAGCGTGCAGCGCTCAACAAGCTCGTCGATTATCTCGACGACAACCCGCAAGAAAACATCGACAAAATCATGGACCTCGTAAACAAACTGGTCCCCAATCGCGTATTTCCCGTACAGCGCGAGGCGTTTACCAACGTCATCAAGAGTCGCGGCAATTGGTATGACCTGATCATGCGCATCTTCGACCTCAATCCCAAAATGCGCACCAAGTTGCTCAAGGCGCTTATAATCGACGGCAACCTGCTGGCTTGGCCCCAACAGGAAAAGAACCGCGAGAAATACCAGTGCAATATTCCGTGGGCCATCCTGCTCGACCCCACAAGTGCCTGTAACCTGCATTGCACGGGCTGCTGGGCCGCCGAGTATGGCTATAAGCAGAATCTGTCCTTCGATGACATCGACTCCATCGTCACGCAGGGCAAAGAGCTCGGCACGCACATCTACATCTATACCGGCGGCGAGCCGCTCGTCCGCAAGCACGACCTGATCAGAATTTGCGAAAAACATCAGGACTGCGTGTTTCTCTGCTTCACCAATTCCACGCTCATCGACGAGGCGTTCTGTGACGACATGATCCGCGTTGCAAACTTTGTCCCTGCCATCAGCGCCGAGGGCAACGAGCACACCACCAACGCCCGCCGTGGCGAGGGTACGTACGAAAAAATCGAACACGCCATGAAACTTTTACGTGAGCGAAAACTGCCGTTTGGAATCTCGACGTGCTGGACCAGCGCCAACGCCGATACCGTCGCCACCGAGGAAAACATGGACTGGATGATTCGCGAGGGCGCGCTCTTCTGCTGGTATTTCTACTTTATGCCGGTCGGCCGCAATGCCACCAACGAGCTTATGCCCACGCCTGAGCAGCGCGAACACATGTATCATTTTATTCGCGAGATGCGAGAGAAAAAGCCCCTCTTTACCCTCGATTTCCAAAATGACGGTGAGTTCGTGGGCGGCTGTATCGCCGGCGGGCGACGCTACCTACATATCAACGCGGCGGGAGACGTGGAGCCGTGCGTTTTCATTCACTACTCCAATGCCAATATCCACGACGTAAGCCTGCTCGACGCACTTCGCTCTCCCCTCTTTATGAAGTATTACGAGGGCCAGCCTTTTAACGACAACTACCTCAAGCCTTGCCCCATGCTCGAGAATCCCGATCTACTGCCCAAAATGGTCGCCGAGGCAGGCGCCATGAGCACCGACCTGGTAGAGAAGGAGTCTCCCGAACAACTGCGCGAGAAGACCCGTGCCGCCGCCAAAGCTTGGTCAACCGTGGCAGAGCGCATTTGGAACGACCCCAAAGATCCGCTCTACACCAAGCGCCATGACGATATGACACAGGGCATGGCCGATAGCGATATGCACAAGTTTGAAAAGCAGGGCCGCAAGCTTAAATCAAACTGCTAGTACCCCATCATCGATAGAATACAAACGCGCGGGCGCCTCAAGGCATTTTGGGGCGCCCGCGCCATATCTGACACATATCCCCTAAGTTGCGGTGAAATAGTTCCTGATTATGCGTTCTACCAGCAAAAACAGACACTATTTCACCGCAACTCAGGGGGGGGTAAAGCGCGAGTGCTATTCGAAGCGAGACTCAAGACTTGACAGGCCGTTGAGAGTCAGGTCGTTGGCGACCTCCGCGATGCGCTCGATGGGCACCGAGCCATCGGAGAGCGCCCATGTGCGGTAAATGCCGATAATGCCCGAAAGCAAAAACGCCAGATAATAGTCGAACATCTCGTCCTTGAGGCCGTGGGGCAGCAAGTCGCGCTCGGCGATCTCGTGCTCGAGCGGCACGCGCAAACGCGTCATAAAATCGTCGAGCGGGATGTTCTCAATCAACTGGCGATTGAGCACGAGGTTATTGCAAAGTGCCTCGTTGATGGTTTTAAAAAACGTTGCCGCCGCTCCGAGGGCACGCTCGTTCGTGTCGCCGTCCATAGAAGCAAGCGTTTTCTCGACCGAGTCGGCAATCATCTCCACCACGTCAACGGCGATGGCATCGAGTAGGCCATCAACCGTACCGAAGTGTACGTAAAAGGTCTTACGGTCGACATTTGCCTCACGCGCGATGGCACTCACAGTAATGTCGGCAAGCGGCTTGTCCATCAACAGGCGCTCAAACGCAGAAAGGATGGCATTGCGGCTGCGAACGATGCGGCGGTCGAGGCGCGGTTTGCTGGTGGCCATGGACGTGTCCCTTCAGAATGCGAACAATCATCAGATGAGAGTTAATCTACGTAAGAGGATTATCCCCCATCCGGCACAAAAATGCCCGGCAACATGAAGAACGCACGACCAACTATTACGCCTTAGGGTGTTTCTTTTTGTTCAAAGCAGCCGGGGACACACGGATGCCGTCGCCTGTCTGGCGCACATAGGCCTTATGCGCCGGTTTGGCGGCCCCAGAAGCCTTCTGAGCATGCTGATTGGGATCCACGGTAACCGCATTCACAGGATGGGGCTTTGCAGGCTTAGAGGACGCCTGAGGCGTTCGTCCGAGCTTGCGCATCACGCGATCCCAGCGTGCATGGATACTCTCGTTGTGAGCGCTCTTAAGGCCCAGCAGGGGCGCGGCCAAAATAGTCGGCGCGATAAACGTAATGAGGCGCCACAGCAGGTAACCGGCGGTCGACGCCGATCCAAAGAAATGACCCAGGAACAGCGCGAAGCCACCCTCGGCGCCGCCGGTGCCACCGGGCAGGGGAACAGCAGAGCTCAGGAGCTGAACAAAGGCGCTCGCGGCCATGACCGAGAAAAAGTCGACTTCGTGGTGCCCAAAGGCAAGCATCAGGAAATACGGCACGAGATAGAAAAACGCGAGCTGCAACATGGTGATAACCACCGTGAGCAGCATGGACGAAAAGTGACCGGCCGAAAGCTTGAACTTCTCGGAGAACGAGTAGATTTCGCCGTCGACAAACGTACGCCAGCCCTCGATCTTGATGGCCGAGACGCCCATTCGCTCGAGCCAATTGATGATGCAGTGCGCGACGCGCGTGACGGTCTTGGGCATAAGCGCGACGGCAAAGATGCCGAGCAGAATGCAGCAGTGACCGCCAAAGCTAAAGACGCACAGCAGCGTCATGTCGCCATAGCGCTCGGCGAAAAACGGCATGCGGGCAAGCAGCAGAATGGCGCCCCAGGCAACGAGGCCAAACTGATACACGATAAAGCGCGTGAACTGCGTGGCACCGGCCTCGCCGACGTTTTGGCCCGCCTTGGTCAGGCGGTAGATCTGGGCAGGCGTGGAACCCATCATCATGGGCGTCAGGTTGCCAAAGAAGATACCGCTCGCCTCGACCGAGATCAGGTCGCGAATGCCGACGGGCGAATTGGGATCGAGCCAGACGGCGATCGCATAGGCAACGATGCCAAAGAACAGGTACAGGAACATGCAAAAGCATGCAGCAACGAGCCACGGCGCTTGGACGCTCGACATGGCAGCCCAAAACTGTCCCATCTGACCGCTCGCAATCAGATAAACGATATAGCCAACCAGCACGACGCCGATAAAAATGGCACCGCGACGCGCACCCTTGTTGTCATCGCCGCCCGAGGCCTCAACCTCGACCTGGGGCTTAGATGTATGCTGAGAGGACTCCTTCATGAGGCTCCTTCTGACCGTCCAAATATCTTGCATATTGTACCCGCAAGGGCCACAAGCAGAACGTAAAGCTATGGGCCAAATGGGAATTGCAGATGGTTTGCTTGGAAATAAAAAACCCGAACTTCCGTGGGAAGTCCGGGTCTCAGATTCATGGTAGCCCGTACCAGATTCGAACTGGTGATCTCCGCCTTGAGAGGGCGGCGTCC
>CAJKQY010000031.1:0-20660 GCA_905202145.1 uncultured Collinsella sp. | reverse complement strand
CGGTCGCTCACGAGCACGTCGATAGCGTGGTCGATGGCCTCGGTCGTAATGAGCGGACGAGCGCCATCGTGAATGGCGACGTATTCAAAGCCCGCCGGAACCGCATGCACGCCGGCACGGGTGGAATCCTGACGGGTATCGCCGGCATCGGCAAAGCTGATGGGCGTGTCATAGTCAAACGGGTCGATGGCCAGGCGGCGCATCTCGGCACGGCGCTCGGCAGGGCAAACCACCACGATGTGGCCGACCTTATCGCTACGGTCAAATGCGCGGATGGACCAGCTCATAAGCGGACGGCCCGCTACATTGACGAGCTGCTTGCCACCGGGGTTACCAAAGCGCTGGCCGCTGCCGCCGGCAACGACCACGGCGCATACGGGCGCCATTATGCGTTCCCCTGTTTGGTGCCCTTCATGCGGTACAGAGAGTCCGCAAGAATGGCAGGGTTGTTGACGCCAAAGTCGCCCAGGCGCTCCGGATCCTCGCTGATGTCATCCATGAGCTCCTGCAGCGAGCCGTACTCGTCGACGATCTTCTCGGCCACGCCGTCGCGCACGACGGACACACGCGAAAGCGTGCGCAGGCCAAGCGGTGTCATGACGGAGTCCTCGTCCAGGTCGTCATAGCCCAGAACTGCCGCCACGTGCTGCGGGTCGGACAGGTCCTTAGGCGTCATCCGGCTCAGCTCGGCGCGGATCTTCTCGGCGTTGGCCTCGGAGGAATCGCTCGCGTAGTCGCGGATCATCAGATCGTATTCGGTATCCATGCTGGAGCCCGCGAGCTGCTCGAGCTGCATCTGCACGAGCTTGCCCTGGTTACCCAGCTTGACGATGCAATCCTTAAGCTCGGTCTTTGCCTGTTGCATGATCTCGAAACTCGAGAAGATGCCGGTGATGTCGGCGAGCGTGACGTAGTCGTCGAGCTCGAGGGCCGTCAGGCGCAGCAGGGAGCGATCGAGCGACTGACGGGTAGTCTGGAGCGTGGCGACGAGCTGGTTGACCGAGCTCATGATGGTAGTGACGGGCTGGATCTCGTAACTCTTGCCGTGGACGTACACGTTGACGACGGCGCGACGGGCCGAGACCGAGATCACGATGGCGTCGGTGAGCACCGACATGCGAGCGGCGGTGCGGTGACGCATGCCCGTCTCGCTCGTGGCGAGCGAGGGATCGGGATTGAGGTGGAAGTTGGCGCGCAGGATCTGGGTGAGGTCGCCGTCGATGACGATGGCACCGTCCATCTTGGAGAGCTCGAACAGACGGTTCGAGGTGAACGAAATGTTGAGCGGGAAGCCGTCGTTACCGGCAGCGAGCACGTTTTCGGTGTCGCCGACGCAGATAAGGGCGCCCAGGTGACCGGCGATGATCATGTCGAGGGCGGTGCGGATCGGCTGACCAGGTGCCGTCAGGCGGATGGCCTGTTCCATACGCTTTTGCAGCTCGTTCTTATCCAAGGCATCGCTCCCATCGTATACGCTCCATAAACGTCAATAAGTTTCTCACGGTTTGCCCCTGTGACGCCCGCAAAATCCGATGCTTACAGAATGAGCGAACACAGCTGAGAGCCCCAATCCAAATGAGCTGCTTATGTGGTAGCATCGGGATTCGCATAAATGAGGGAGTAGTCGCGTGATCGGGTTCGCCTCCGGTGGCGCGGCAAGTCAACACACTGGCCGATGCGGCCTGGCTTGCCTTAATGAACGAGACTCGTGGCTGTGCGCGCAACGCGTACGCCACGGGTCTTTTTGTTACTCCCCCAAAAGGTACACGCGGGCCCGCCCGCAGAGAGGGAGCCAGACTATGGGACTCGCAGAGCTCGCGTTGCTCGCCGTTGGCCTTTCGATGGACGCCTTTGCCGTTTCCATCTGCAAGGGCCTTGGCATGAAGAAGATCAACCTTAAGGCCGCCGTAGTGCTCGGCCTGTTCTTTGGCGGCTTTCAGGCCGGCATGCCCGTAATCGGATGGGCGCTCGGCAGTCAATTCATGGGCATCATCGGACCCATCGACCACTGGATCGCCTTTATCCTTTTGGCCTTCATCGGCGGCAAAATGCTGTGGGAGGCCTTTACCGAGGACGAGGATGAAGGCGACGGCAAGGATGCCGAAAAGATTGACCTGGGCGAGTACCTGATCCTCGCCATCGCCACCTCAATCGACGCCCTGGCCGTGGGCATCTCATTTGCGGCGCTCTCGGTTGACATCGTTCCCGCTGTATCGCTTATCGGCATCACAACGTTTATCTTCTCCGTCGCCGGCGTAGCGATCGGCCACACCTTTGGCGCGCGCTACGAAAAACCCGCCACCATCGTGGGCGGCGTCGTGCTCACCCTCATCGGGCTTAAGATCTTGCTTGAGCACCTCGGGATCCTCGCGATATAAAAAACGCCTCTCATAAGCCAACGTCAATGTAGGAGTCTCATGCAGAGTTTTGCATAATGCCTATTCGTGCAGACTTTTGCATGTCATACTGATATGCAAAAGTCTGCACGTTAGGAGATCGCCGTGGATACCCTTCCCATCACCACACCGCGCCAGGCTGGCATCTACGTGCGCCAGGCACGCGAGACTCAGGGTCTCACCCGTGCCGCCCTCGCCAAAAAGGCCGGTGTTTCGGAGCGTCTGCTCGCATCGCTCGAGCTAGGAGACGCCATCGGCATTCGACTCGACAAGTTGCTGGTGATTTTCGACGCTCTTGGACTGGCGCTCGCAGCACAAGGAGATATAAGCAAAACGAAAAATGAGCACCCAGTCGACGCCCCGCATGCTGATCAACCTTGCAGCACCTCCAGACGCCATCACGCCCAACGTCTTCATCATCGCAACCGTCGCAGCACAACCATTCCGGCTCTTGCAGATACCCCCCTTACGTCCGAGCTCTACGACAGGGCCTTCGCCGATTTCGCCATGTCCAATCTCGGAGTCTCGATTGCCGCAAACGCATCTAACCAAACCAAGCCCGAAGGGAAATAGCCAATGGCCAGAACATCACTTCGGACCATTATTTGCGGCGTACCTGCGGGAACGCTCACGCAAGATGAGAACGGTCTTATCAGCTTTACCTACGATCATGACTATGACGGGCCAGCCCTATCGACCAACATACCCGTATCAAATCGCACATACGGCCAACAGGTCATGAATCCGTACCTGTTTGGCCTTCTACCCGACAGCGAGGACCAACGAAAAGCGATTGCCGCCGAATTCGACGTTAGGCCCAACAATCCCGTTGCTCTGCTCAGCCATATCGGACTCGACTGTCCGGGCGGAGTGCAGTTTTGTGCCGAAGAAGATGCCGACGCCGTCCTGCATCGCGCTGGCGAATACCGCCCTATAGACGGCCACGAAATTGCTCTTCGTCTCAAGTCGATCAGAGATGACCGCGATGCATCGTGGATGGGTCTAGATGAAAGTTGGTCACTTGGAGGCAACCAGGGCAAGTTCGCGCTCGCGTTCATAAACGGCCGCTGGTGCGAATGCATGGGCTCCTCGCCCACGACGCATATTTTCAAAAATGGCGTTATCGGATTTAAACTCGAGGCTCTCAATGAGTTTGTCTGCATGAAAAGCGCCCAGCGCGCCGGTATCGCAACGGCAAACGTCGAATATCGTATGTTTGAGGACGAACCCGCCCTCATTGTTGAGCGCTATGACCGCATGATAGTCAAAGACGGAACGATCAGGCGCCTACATCAAGAAGACCTCTGTCAGGCACTTGGGGTGATGCCCGCCCAAAAGTACACGGCAGACGGCGGCCCGACCACACGCGACATTCAAGAGCTCCTCGTAAATACGAGCCACCATCAACTTAACCTGTATCTGTTTACGCAGATACTGTTCTTCAACGCCATTATCGGCGCACCGGATGCGCACGCGAAAAACTATTCCCTGCTCCTTGGAAACGACGGCGCAGCCATGATGGCTCGAATGTACGATGTCGCATCGGGTTTGGCGTATGAGCGCATGCGCCGCCGGGCGCGCCTTGCCATGAGCGTTGGCGGCGAAAATCGTGTGGGGCGCATCGGTCCAGGCGCCATCCGCCGATATCACGGCATGGACGACCCCGCGCTGGAAGCGGCGCTCACCGATGCCGGGCTGACCGAGAAGTTTTGTTTTGCGACCATGATGGACCTCGCCTACGAGGTACCCATTTGCATGGAAGAGGTCATGGACGAATACGCCGACCTGCCCGGCATGGCGGACCTGCGCGAGCATATGCTCGGCCCCGTCCGCGAAAACTGCCAGCGCACCCTCGACCTCATCAGGGCAGAAATGGACTAGGTGGCCGTAATTTCGCAATTATCAAACAAAAGAGAGGGGGCACCCGTCGCAAAAGCTCGGATGTCCCCTCTCGTAATGTCATTTGCAATCCGCTAGCACGTAGCTCGAACTGCTGCTAGCGCAACCTTTACGCAGCGAGGCGCTTGAGGACGTCGATGAGCAGCTCGTAGAAGCGCTCGGCAGAAGCGAGCTCCATGCTCTCGTCCGGGGTGTGGACATCGGAGAGCGTCGGGCCCACGGCGATGGCGTCCAGGCCGTGCAGGGCCTCGGCAAACAGGCCGCACTCAAGGCCGGCGTGAATGGACTCGATACGCAGCTCGGAGCCAAAGAGCTCGCGATAGCTCTCGACAAAGACGTCGCGGACCGGCGAATGCTCGGCATAGCTCCAGCCGGGATACTCGAACTCGAACTTGGCGTCGAAGCCCAGGACATCGGCCAGCGTCTGCAGGCGGTCCTTGAACTCGTTCTGCAGCGAGGTGATCGAGGAGCGCGGGGACAGCATGATCTTGACCTCGTCGTCAGAGGTGGCAACCACGCCGATGTTGGAGGAAACCTCGACGGAGCCGTCGGTGGCGACGTTGCGGCGAATCACGCCGTTGGGGGCAAGACGCAGGGCGCGGATGAGGGCAAGCGCGGACTTCTGGTCCATGGCCTCGACCTCGGCGTCGTCGGCAATCTCGACGGTGCAGGTAAAGCCGGGGTCGAAGACCTCGAGCTCGGCAGTGACGTCGGCGATGATGCCCTTTGCGATCTGGGCCGCGGCCTCGGCGGCAGCGTGGTCGGCGTAGACCAGAACAGCCTTGCACTCACGGTTGATGGCGTTGTCCTTGGTGCCGCCGTTAAAGCTGACGATGGCGGGCTCGCCGGCAACCATCAGGCGGTCGATGATGCGGGCCATGATGAGGTTGCCGTTGCCGCGCTCCAGGTGGATATCGCTGCCGGAGTGACCGCCCAGCAGGCCGGAGATGTCGAGCGTGAGGGTGCTACCGGTCTTGTGCTCGCGCACGATCGGGCAGGTGTAGGTAACGACGACGCCGCCGGCACAGCTGACGGTGGCAACGCCCTCTTCCTCGGAGTCGAGGTTAATCATGGTGCGGGCGCTAATCTGGGACTTGTCGAGCGTCTCGGCGCCGACCAGGCCAGTCTCCTCGTCGGTGGTGAACACGCACTCGAGGGCGGGGTGAATGATCGAATCGTCATCGAGAACAGTGAGCATCAGAGCGACGGCAATACCGTTGTCGGCGCCCAGAGTGGTGCCGTTAGCGGTGAGGACGCCGTCCTTGACGACCAGGTCGATACCATCAGTCGTAAAGTCGTGCTCAACGGAGCCCAACTTGTCGCACACCATATCGATGTGGCCCTGCAGCATCACGGTCGGGGCATTCTCGGCACCGGCAGATGCGGGCTTGCGAATGATGACGTTGTAGACCTCGTCCTGGTACACATCGAGGCCGCGCTCCTTGGCAAACGCGACCAGAAAATCGCTGATGCCCTTCTCGTTGCCAGACCCGCGGGGGATCGCGCTGACCTCCTCAAAGAAATGGAACAGCTGGGCGGGCTCGTAGCCGGTAATCTTGTAGTCCATGGTGCCTCCTTGGCGCAACTGGTTAGACAGTAAGACATGCGACTTGTATATTCCCAGACTTTGCGTGCATAAACCAGTCGAAAACGCCGAGCGCCCTCGCATCATCGGCTAACGGTGGACCGCATAGCGTAACGGTCACAGTTACCGCAGCTCTACAAATCGAGGCGCCCTTGCCGGAACGCCTCGATTGCACAGATCAAATTGTCGCCACGCCCTACAGCGCGCCGGAACCGGCTTGCATCATGCCGCCGGGGCCCGAGCTCACGCCACTGCTCACAGGCGCGGCGTTTCCGGTGTGCGGCGCTGCCGGAGCGGTATCGCCCCCGAGCGCACCTGCCGGACGCGGCGCTGGAATCTCGCCTGTGCCATGGCTAAAGACGAACTTGCCGTCGGCTACGTCGCACAGGACGGTATCGCCCTCGCCCCACTCGCCGGCCAGCAGCTCCTCGGACAGCGGGTCCTCGATGAGCTTTTGGATGGCGCGGCGCAGCGGACGCGCGCCATTGGTGAGGTCAGTGCCCTCGGCCACGATCTTGTCGTAGGCCGCATCGGTGAGCTTGATGTTCATGCCATTAGCGATCAGGCGCTGACGCAGGTCGTCCACCAGCAGGTGCGCGATCTTGGTCAGGTTCTCGCCCGAGAGCTTCTGGAACACCACAATGTCGTCGATACGGTTGAGCAACTCGGGGCGGAACAGGCGCTTGAGCTCGCCCATCGCGCGGCCCTTGATCTCGCTCGACGTGAGACCCTGCTCGCCGGTGGTGCCAAAGCCAACGCTCGCATCCTGCGCGATCTCGCGGGCGCCCACGTTTGACGTCATGATGATCACGGTGTTGCGGAAGTCAACCGTCTTGCCCTGGCTATCGGTCAGACGACCCTCCTCCAGCACCTGCAGCAGGATGTTGAAGATGTCGGGATGCGCCTTCTCGATCTCGTCGAACAGCACGACCGAGTACGGGTGACGACGAACGGCCTTGGTGAGCTGGCCGCCCTCGTCGTGACCGACGTAACCCGGAGGGCTACCGATGAGCTTGGAGACCTCGAACTCGCTACCGAACTCGGACATGTCGAAGCTGATGAGCGCATCCTTGCTGCCAAAGAGGTACTCGGCGAGCGTCTTGGCGAGCTCGGTCTTGCCCGTGCCGGTGGGACCCAGGAAGATAAAGCTGCCGCCGGGGCGACGCGGGTCCTTGAGCGGCGAGCGGCTGCGGCGCACGGCCTTGGCAACTGCCTCGACAGCCTCATCCTGACCGATGATGCGCGTCTTGAGCACGCTTTCGGCCTGCAGCAGGCGACGGCTCTCGCTCTCGGTAAGCGAAGACACCGGCACGCCCGAAGTCACGGACACGATGTCGGCGATCTGGGAGACATCGATGGTGAGCGGGCTGGCGTCGAGCTCGGCGGTCCAGGCGGCCTTGGCCTCGGCGAGCTCAATCTCGGCGGCCTTCTGCTGCTCGGTGATCTCGGCGGCCTTGTTCATGTCGTCGCTCTCGGTGGCCTCCTGCGCGGCGGCCTTAAGCTCCTCCACGCGATGCTCGGCCTCACGCACCGGCTCGGGCGCGCGATTCGCGGCGATGCGAGCGCGGGCGCCGGCCTCGTCGATGAGGTCGATGGCCTTATCGGGCAGGAAGCGATCCTGGATGTAGCGGTTGGAAAGGTTCGCGGCGGCCTCGATAGCACCTTGCGTATAGCGCACATGGTGGTGCTCCTCGTAGCGCGGCTTGAGCGCGGTCAGGATCTTGACCGTGTCCTCGACGCTCGGCTCCTCGACATCGATGGTCTGGAAGCGACGCTCGAAGGCCGGGTCCTTGGTGAGGTACTTGCGGAATTCCTCGGCCGTGGTGGCGCCGATAATCTGGAAGGCACCGCGCGCGAGCACGGGCTTGAGCATGGAGCTCGCGTCGATGGAGCCCTCGGCAGAACCGGCACCGATGATGGTGTGCATCTCGTCGATAAACAGGATGACGTCGTCGGCCTCGGTGGCCTCCTGGATCACGTTCTTGAGGCGCTCCTCAAACTCGCCGCGATACTTGGCGCCCGCCACGAGGCCCGGCAGGTCGAGCGTCCAGATATTCTGGTTCATGAGGTTCTCGGGCACGTTGCCGGCTGCAATCTGCTGAGCCAGGCCCTCGACGATGGCCGTCTTGCCCACGCCGGGGTCGCCCAGAATGAGCGGGTTGTTCTTGGTGCGGCGCGAAAGAATTTCCATCATACGCTGGACTTCCTTTTCGCGACCGATTACAGGGTCGAGCTCGCCGTCGCGCGCCTTCTGCGTGAGGTTGGTCGCGAACTGCTTAAGCGTATCGGTGCCACTCCCCTTTTGCTGAGAGGCATCCGAGCCGCTAAAGAACGGCAGGCCCGCACCGGGACGACCGGCACCGGCGCCGGCGAGCGGACGCTTCTTGTCCTGGTCCTTGGCGGTGAGTTTCTCGATAGCCTTTTTGATGGAGGCGGACGACACACCCAGGCGCATGAGGATGTCCATGGCCATGCCGTTGCCCTCTTCGACGATGCCGATCAGCAAGTGCTCGGTCGACACGTAGGTCTGGTTGTTCTCACGCGCCACGCGGAACGAACGCTCCATCACGCTAATGACGAGCGGCGTAAAGGCGAGCTTGGCCGCCTCGGTCTCCTCACTGGGCTCGGGAACCGTGGTCTGGACCTCTTTGAGAGTATCCATGATGTCATCGTAGGAGATGTCGAGCGAACGCAGCGCCTCGGCGGCAATGCCCTCGTCCTCCTTGGCAAGCGCGAGCAGCAGGTGCTCGGTGCCCACCTTATTTGAATGAAGATCGAGCGCCTCCTGTTTGGCCATCGACATGACCTTGCGCGCTCGATCGGTAAATCTATCTAACATGCTCGTTTCCTTACATGAGTTCATCGAAATCAAACCGCCCGCCCGTCGGCGGCGCTTTTGTCTCTTTACCCACAGGTTGTCTATGTTAACAGCTGGAGGAATATCTATAAACCCGGCTCACATGAATGCAGGTTATGACCGCATCGCGGGACTCACCGCGCGATGCGCGACAGGCGCCCCGCAAGAGAAACCCTAGGCGTCTTTCACCACGTCGGGACTCGTCGCACGCGATGCGCGATAGGCATCGACCTCCTTGGAGACGCGTTCGAGCAGCTCGGATGTATCGACGCCCTCGACTTGCGCGACCGTTTCCACCGTCTGCATGGCGACCGCCCTCAGGTACGCGCACGCGCTGTCCCCCAGCTGCTCGAGGTCTATCTCCTCGCCGCCCTCCCGGGCAAAGCCGACCGCCATCACAAAGCCCATGATGCCCGAGACCAGAAAGCCCACCGCAAAGCTCGAATCTGCCTTGAGCTCTTCTCCGTCGGGGTGGACGATCTCTCTCACGCGGTCGATGATGATCGTATGGATGCCCTGCACGACCTGCTCGGCGGCACCCGCCCTCATGGTGATGACGATGCGCCGCAGCAGGCAGCGGACGTCGCGCCGGTCGAACGCCGAAAGGTCGCCCTCGCTCGAAAAATGCCAGAGGGCATCGGTGATGAGCTCGTTATCCTGCAGCAGCTGGGCTATGGCGATGGCGACGAGTTCATCGAAATCGTGAAAATAGTAGTAAAACGTTCCGCGATTGCACTGGGCGGCGCGGGTCACCTCGCCAACCGACAGCTCGAAGATGCTGTTGTTCTCGATGAGCTCCCAAAACGCCTCGATGATACGGGTGCGTGCATCGGGCGCATCGGCGTCCTTACGCGGTCTCGCCATGCGCCTCACCGCACCCCTGCGCCTTGGCGTTCATGATGAGCATCTGAAGACGGTTCTCCACGTTGGCGAAGCTCACGTCGGGATCGTAGTCGAGCGGCAGGAACTGCGCCGTGGGATACTGCTCCTTGAGCGCATGGATGAGCCCGCGCCCCACGACATGGTTGGGCAGACACCCGAACGGCTGCAGGATAACGAAGTTGCGGCAGCCGCGCTTGGCGTGCTCGAGGATCTCCGCCGGAATCAGCACGCCCTCGCCCGCATCGAACGTATGGTGCAGGATCTTATCGCTCGCGCGCACGAGCTCGGGCATGCGCGTCGGCGGCTCGTAGAGCGGGCTCGCCGCGCCCAGGCGGTCGCAACGGTCGTGCGCGAGCTCGAACAGGTTGTCCGCCGTGGCGTACCAGGCCTTTTCGGGCAGCGACAGGTCGACGTGGAACTCGCGCGACTGCGCATGCTTGTAGAAATAGGTCTTGCGGATCACGTCGGTCATGCGCGCCTCGATGACCTCGAGCCCGTTGTCCTCGAGGTAGCGCTCGATCTCGTGGTTGGCGCCGAGATGGAAATTGAGCAGGTACTCGCCCACGATGAGAACGGTCGGATGCGGGTTCGAGCGGTCGTACGGAACGGCGTCCATGATCGCAAGCGCGCGTTTGAAGCCCGTCGCCTGGCCTCTCAGCCCGGAGCGCTCCATGCCCTCGATAACCTCATCGAGCGCGCGGTCGAACGCAGCGTCCGCCGCGCCCTTCTCGAGCTCGTAGGGACGGATGCGCCTAAGCATGGCCTCGAGGGCATCGATCATGGGAAGACCGTAGGCGATCTGGATGCTCGGGCCAAGGCCGAGCTTGAAGCCCGGATGCGCATTGTGGGCATCGACGTCGTCGTTGGTGAGCACCGGGACATAGTCGTATCCCGCGTCGTCGAGCGCGCGGCGCAGCAGGGGCATGTAGTGCGTCAGGCGGCAGTCGCCGATATACTTGCCAGTCACCACGGCGACGTCGTGCGGGTCGTACTTACCGCTCTCGAGTGCCGCGAGCGCCTCGCCGATCACGATTTGCGCGGGGAAGCAGATGTCGTTGTGCACATAGCGTTTGCCCAGGCGGATGGCATCCTCGCGCCCGATATCAAGGGCCTCGGCGCGCACGCCCTGATTGCGCATCGCCGCGGTCATGAGCCTGCAGAACGCATGGGAGGTGTTGGGGACCAGCGCGATCTTGTCGTGCCGGTCGCGCTTGGTGTACTTGACCTTATACGGGTCGTCGAGCGGATGGACCGCGTGCACCCGGGCGCCCTCGGCACGCTCCTCCGCGCGACGACGGTTGACCGACTCGATAAACGAACGCACGCGAATGCCCATGGGACCGGCGACGTCGCTCTCATCGAGCTTGATCATCATCGGAACCTTGGAGCCCATCTCGCCCATCATGCGCGCGATCTCGTCGGTGAGATACGCATCGTGGCCGCAGCCGAAGCTGCCCATCTGCACGAGCTCGAGCTCGGGCGTCGATGCGACGATGACCGCGCACGACAGCATGCGCGCATGGTAGTTGTTCACGATGTCGATGCGGCTGTTGGAAAGATCGACGTTGCAGACCCCCGGCACCGCATCGGGCGTCAGCACGGGGATGCCGCGCTCAGAGAAGAGCTTGGGCAGCCCGTGGTTGACCAGCGGGTCGTTGTGGTACGGGCGCGAAGCGATCACCACCGCGTAGCCGCCGTCCTCGCGCACGTTCTCGAGCACCTGCCTGCCGCGCAGCTGCAGCTGGCTCTCAAACGTCTGCTGCGCGCGGTCCGCCTGCTCGGTCGCCTTGGCAACCAGGTCGGCATCGATATCGAAGGTCTCCTTGCACCACGCCTTGAGCTGGCGGTTTCGGTCGCCCTCGTCGTACCAGTGGAACAGCGGCGTATCGAACGGAACGCCGAAACGCTCCTCCGGGTTATCGGAATTGCGCATCACGTAGGGGTATCCCTTTACGACGGCGCACATCCACTCGCTGGTAGAGGCGGTGTTTTCGGTGGGCACCGTCGTGATGATGGGCATGAAGATGCGGTCGACGCCGGCGTCGACGAGATTGCGGATGTGCCCGTGGACGAGCTTGGCCGGGAAGCACACGGTGTCGGATGTGACGTGCGCCAGACCGCGCTCGTACATCGCCTTGGTGCTGCGTCCCGAGACGCGCACCTTAAAGCCGAGCGTGCTGAAGAACGTCGACCAGAACGGCATGGTGTCCCAGAACTCGAGCACACGGGGAATGCCGATCGTGACATCGCGCCCCCCGCAGACGGGAACCGTGGGGTACGACTCGAACAGCAGCTTCTCGCGGTCGACAAAGAGATTGGGGGCAGCCGCGGTCCGGTCGCGCCCCGTGCCGGGTGCCTGTGCCTCGCAAGCACCCTGCGGACGCAGCTCCTCCGCCGCGGGAACCTCGCGCACGAGCTCATCCCATGAGATGGCGCCGCCGCGCGGGCAGCGATTGCCCGTGACGTAAAGCGAGCCGTCGCCAAATGCCACGACCGCGCGCTGGCAGCGGTTGTTGCACCGACGGCAGGTAACGCCGCCGAACTCGCGATGCTCGAAGCGCTCCACGGCATCGAGCCCGATAAACGACGTGCCGGCGTCGCCCTTGCGGCATTCCTCGCGCGCGAGCAGGGCGATACCGATAGCGCCCATCAGCCCCGGGTGGGGCGCACGCGTGACGGGTTTGCCCAAATACTGCTCGAATGCGCGCAGCACCGCGTCGTTTCGGAACGTGCCGCCCTGGACGACGACTTTGTCGCCCAGACGGTTGAGATTTGAAACGCGAATGACCTTGGTGAACACGTTCTCGATAATCGAACGGCAGAGACCGGCCATGATGTCGCCCGGACCCTTACCGCGCCGCTGCTCGGAAACGACGCTGCTGTTCATGAACACCGTGCAGCGGCTGCCGAGAACGGCGGGGGCTTTGGACGAAAATGCCTCGGTCGCGATATCCTCAACGGCTATTCCGAGGTTTTTGGCAAAACCCTCGAGGAACGAGCCGCAGCCCGCAGAGCACGCCTCGTTGACGACGATATCGGTCAGCACGCCGTGGTTGAGCCAGATGGCCTTCATATCCTGTCCGCCGATGTCGAGCACGAAGGTCGCATCTGGAACGCATGCGCACGCGGCGCGGGCGTGCGCGACCGTCTCGACCGTATGGTAGTCGGCGTGGAACGCGCGCGCGAAAAGCTCCTCGCCGTATCCCGTGGTGCCCACGGCATCGATCGCAAGCGTGACTCCCGCTGTCTCCCAGCGGTTCTTCAAGCTGACAAGACCCTGTTGGGCGACGTCGAGCGGTCTGCCGTTATTAGACGCGTAGAACGAATCGACAAGCTCACCCGCCTCATCGACCAGGGCGAACTTGGTCGTCGTGCTCCCCGAATCGATACCGAGCGCCACACGCACCGTCTCTCCGGGCGCATACGCATCCGGACCCTTTGCCGGCGTCTCTTTGCCATGGCGTGCCGTAAAATCCGCCTGCTCGGCAGGTGTGGCAAAAAAGGGCTGGGCAAGACGTCCCTCCCCGCTTGCGGGCGCGACCGTCTCGAGCTTATCCAGCCGGACAAAAGCGTCGGGAAGGTCGATCGGTTGGGACGATGCGAACATGTCGGTCAGCGACAGGGCGGCACCGCGCGCGACCATGATCTGCGGATCGCGCGGGACGATAACCTGATCGTCCGATAGATTCAGTTGCTCCCGGAACACGCGGACCAGCGTGGGGTTGTAGGCGAGCGTACCGCCCTCGAAGATTACCGGCGGCTCGATGTCGATACCCTGGGCCAGACCGCCGATCGTTTGGCGGGCGACCGCGTGAAGCGCCGAAAGCGCCAGGTCGGTGGTAGGAATGCCCTCGTTGAGCAGCGGCTGGATATCGGTCTTTGCGTACACGCCGCAGCGGCCCGAGACCTCGTGGACGGTCGTTCCCCGGCTTGCGAGCTGCTCGAACTCGCCCGATTCGGTGCCGACCCCCATGAGCTTTGCCATCTCGTCGATAAATGCACCGGTACCGCCTGCGCACGAGCCGTTCATGCGCATGTCGGCAACCTCGATGTCTCCCTTATCGTTGGTGCGGAAGAAGATCATCTTGGCGTCTTGGCCGCCCAGCTCGATGGCGCAGCGCGTCTGCGGATAGAACCTGCTGATCGCGAGCGCGTTGGCGACCACCTCCTGAACGTACGAGGCGCCCAGCGCGGTCGCGATATCGCGCGCACCCGAGCCGGTCACCGCAACGCGCAGCGACTCATGGGGAAAGCGCTCGGCGAGCTCGCCGAGCATGGCGCGCACGCTCGCTGTCTGACACGCCCCGTGGCGGCGATATCCCCACCACGCCTCGGTCATATCCTCGTGCATCGCGTAAACTTTGGTCGTCGTCGACCCTACGTCCAGTCCTACTAGCAACGCCATAATGCTCCGTCTCTCGCATTTTTCCTGCTAGAGATATACCACTCTACGTAATACAACAGACTGTTGTATTTAAACTCCGTATAAAAAGCGGCTGCCGAAACGCTTCAGCAGCCGCCGAATGCACCAACAGATTGTTCTGCGCGCTAGCACGTCGGGCAACGGAGCAGCACGGGCCCTCCGGTCATGCGCACCGCTCACGCCCGCGATGTCGCCGAGAGAGCTATCCACGCTTAGGGCTCCAACCAAGCAAGTCGCCCGCGCTCAGCAGATCCCTAAGCGAGCTACTCGCACTCAGGAGCCATAGCCTGCTCCAAGAGCTCGGCATGCTCCTCCTCGAAAACCGTCCCCACAGGGAAGGCGCGACGGAAGACGAAGTGGGAAATCGGACCGGCTACCAAAAGGTTCCACGGCAGCGCCATCACAAAATTATGCGGGATGTTGATCATCCAGATCGCGGGCACGGAATACAGGTTCGCAAGGATGCCGCCGGGCATGTGCGTCAGACCCTCGCAGGCACCGTACAGCGACATGATGATGACCATGGGAACGATCATGCAGGAGCTGACGGCGAGCGTCATGGCAAGTGGCGAGCTCTTGCCCGGCGTGACCAAGTACTTAAAGGCGAAACCCTTGGCGAGCGGGCTGGCGACGAACCAGTCGCAGCACATGGCAAAAATGTAGGCAACGGGGAAGCCGAGCCACGCAGCGGCAACGACCTCGCCGTTGATGGCCCCGTGCTGCAGGGCAACGTTGTAGATGCTCATCCAGAGCACCATGCAAAAGCACATGATAAAGGTGAACAGCAGGCTCTCTCGTTTGTTGATAGGCATAAAGGGCAGATTCCTCTCTGTGTTGTACCGCGGCGCCACGCAACAAAAACGGGCGGGCAAGATGGAGCTGTTGGAACTTCATCTCGCCCGCCCGTGGTACGCGCGTCTGCGACTACTTATGTGGTGGAACCAGCCTAGCACGAAACGCATGCGCTTCGTAAGCGTTGAGTTTATGAAGATGCAGGGCACCGATAATCCCCCGACCCCATAAGTTGCGGTGGAATACGGACTGTTTTGACCCTTTAACCAGCAATTCAGTCCCTATTTCACCGCAACTCATTTGGTGCAAAGTAACCTATCCCCCTTGCACCAATTAGCTGGTGTGGCGCCAGCGAGGGTCGGTGAGCGTACGCGCCACACCCAGGCCAACGGGCAAAAACGCCACGATGAGCACTGCGCGCACAAACCAGCCGAGCATATTGACTGTGTCGAAGGTGCACATGTAATACATCGAGCGATACAGATACAAGCCCGGCACCATAATGACAATCGAAGGCACCGTGAGGGCGATGCGCGGGTAGGTGAGCTTAACTTCAGCCAAGCTTGCGAGCAGCCCCGATACCAGCGCGCCGATAAACGCTGCTGCCTCGGGAGGCATTCCCGTGCTGAGGCCCAGGAAGGGAATCATCATCGGCGCATCGACAAGGGTCAGACGCAGGGTATTGGACACGGCGCCGATCAACCCAGCTGCCGCGGCCATCTTTACCGGGCTGTTGAACATCACCGAGAAGCCGAATACGCCAACGAAGCTCATCACCACGCGCAGGAGCGTAAGGGCAAGCGGCGAAAGGCCCAGTGGGGCAAAGTCGTCCGGCGCCAAGCCAACACACTCGGCAACCATCCAACCTACGAGGGTCGCCATCACAATAATCGACACGGCATATGAAAGGCGCTCGATACCGCTTCGCATGTCGAGCTTAGCGATGTCGAGGCCTGCCGTAATGAGCGGAAAGCCGGGAATCACAAAGAGCATGGCGCCGATATAGCCTTCTTGGTGCGACATTGCCCCCGGTATGACCTGGCCAAGGCCGAGCAATGCCAGCAGATACGAAACGCAAGCGAGCGCAACACCGGTCGTCAGCGCGCTGAACTGACCAAGGCCTTGCTTGAGAATATGGGAGCGGGCAAAGTTGCCGACACCCGCGCCCACGAACGCGCATGCCATCTCAATAGGACCGCCACCAAGTAAAAAGACAAAGGCGCCACAGGCGCAGGCCGCCGCAAGGCCCTGTTGCCAAGGCGCGTAATCAGGTTTTGAACTCTCAACGGTCTTGAGCATCTCGTGATACTCGTGCACCGTGAAGCGACGACCATAGGTCTCGATTTCCTTGAGGAAACTCTCCATCATCCAAATGCGATGGGTATTGACGCCCGTTGTGGGCAAGCTGACGACCTCATTAAAGCAGTGGCCATCTTCGATGCAGGTGCACTCAAACGACAGAAGACTTAAGTCAACGTGGATGGTGACGCCGAGCACGTCAGCAACACGATTCATGGTATCGCGTACACGCCAGGCACCCGTTCCGCTCGCGAGCATAAGCATACCGGTGCGGCAGATGATGGATGATTTATCGGTGAGCGGCGCATCGACGGCAAGTTCATCGCCTGCCGTCACGATCTGGTGCCAGTCAGTTTTCATATGGAGCGCGCCGGCACGAACGCCGTGGTGCACGGGGGCTCTCGAAAGCAGCGAGTCAAGGCGCGAAGACTGTGGGGACTCCGTTGATTCGTCCTCAACCTCATCAGTCTCTTCATCGACCAGATCAAAGGAATCAAGCGGCGCTGGCTCGCGGCGGTCGATCAGCTCCTCGTCCTCATCATCAAAGTAGTTGAACTGATCGAGCATGTCCTCTTCAATCGCGCGCTCGCTCGCATCGTCCATCCCGGTGCTCCCTTCCTATCGACTAACCCCCATCCTAAACAGCGACGGCTAAAGGAAACATAAAAGAGACGGCTGTCATGCGAACCATGCGCGCAATAGCCATTGAGTAGTCATTGGGGACGTTCTTGAATGACAAGTCGTTTAAGAACGTCCCCAATGACTACTCCGACAACGTCGATGTATTGGCAACGCCAGCGAGCGGGCCGCATTCCAACCAGGGCAACGCCGCAGGTAGAGGACGGACAGCGAGCGACGTCCAGAGCGAACAAGTTGGCATGAAAAAGGCAAGGCATAGACCTTCTGGTCATGCCTTGCCTTTTGAATGACAAATTGTCGCTCTGGGCGGCGCGCAGCGTCGAGCGGTTACGGCGTTTGGTAAAACGCCGTAACCCCCTAGTACATCTTTGCGCCGGCAGGGATGGAAGCGTCGAGCTGGATCAGGTTGAGACGCTCCTCGCCCTCCTCCTCGTGGATGGCGCTGATGAGCATGCCGCAGCTGGGGATACCCATCATCTTGCGCGGAGGCAGGTTGGTGATGGCGAGCAGGGTCTTGCCGACCAGGTCCTCGGGCTCATAGTATTCATGGATGCCGGAGAGAATGGTACGGTCGGTGCCGGTACCGTCATCGAGCGTAAAGTTCAGCAACTTCTTGGACTTCTTGACGGCCTCGCATGCCTTGACCTTCACGGCGCGGAAGTCGCTCTTGGAGAAGGTATCAAAGTCGACGAACTCCTCAAACAGTGGCTCGACGGCAATCTTGGAATAATCAACCGTGGGCTTGAGCGGCTTGACGAAGGGGCTCGCGGTGTTGCCGGCCTCGGCAGCCTTGGCAGCAGCGGCACCGGACTGGAAACCCTTCTCGGGCTTCATGTGCGGGAACAGCAGCACGTCGCGGATGGAAGCCTGGTTGGTGAGCAGCATGACCACGCGGTCGATACCGATGCCGATGCCGCCCGCGGGAGGCATACCGTACTCGAGGGCGCGCACGTAATCCTCGTCGTACTCCATGGCCTCGTCGTCGCCGCCGGCCTTCTCGGCCATCTGGGCAGCGAAGCGCTCGGCCTGGTCGACCGGATCGTTGAGCTCGGAGAACGCGTTCGCGTACTCGTGGCCGGCGATGACCAGCTCAAAGCGATGGGTCAGGCGCGGGTCATCCTCAAAGCGCTTGGCAAGCGGGCTAACCTCGATGGGGTAATCGCACACGAAGGTGGGGTTGACGATGGTGTCCTCGCCCAGCTCATCGTAGATCTCGGCGATGATCTTGCCGGCGGTCCACTCGGGCTTGATCTCCAGGCCCTTCTCACGTGCGGCGGCAGCAAGCTCCTCAACCGGCGTGTCGATGGTGACCTGCTTACCAATCACGTCAGAGACGATATCGGTCATGGGGCGACTTGCCCACTCACCGGACAGGTCGATAGTCTGGCCCTGATACTCAATAACCTCGGGGTTGCCGATAGCCTTGTTAGCGGCCTTGATGACGCCCTGGGCGAGCGCCTTCATGCCCTCGAGATCGGAGAAGGCGCGGTAGGCCTCCATCGTGGTGAACTCGGGATTGTGGGTAAGGTCCATGCCCTCGTTGCGGAAGATACGACCGATCTCGAACACGCGCTCAAAACCACCGACGATGCAGCGCTTGAGGTGCAGCTCGGTGGCGATACGCAGGTAGCACTCCTGATCGAGCGCGTTGAAGTGCGTGATGAACGGCTTGGCAGTAGCTCCGCCCTGGATGGTCTGCAGGATGGGGGTCTCAACCTCCATGTAGCCATCGGACTCCATAAAGCGGCGGAACGTGGAGAGGATCTGCGAGCGCTTGCGAAAGGTCTCGCGAACGTCGTCGTTGGCGATCAGGTCGACATAGCGCTGACGATAGCGGGTCTCCTTGTCGGAGAGACCGTGGAACTTCTCGGGCAGCGGGCGAACGGCCTTGGACAGCAGCGTCGCACTCTTGGGGGCAACGGAAAGCTGGCCACGCTTGGTGCGCACGACTACACCGGTCACGCCCAGGATATCGCCCAGGTCGAGTGCCTTGAGCGTGTTCCAGGCGGCCTCGTCCATATCGTTGATGCGGCAGAACAGCTGGATCTCGCCGGTCGCGTCGCGCACAACGATGAACATAATCTTGCCCTGACCGCGCTTGGCAACCACACGGCCGCCGATCTTCACGACGTCCTCGGTGTCCTCGCCATCGGTGAGCTCGGCGTACTTAGTCTCGATGTCGACGACGTAGTCCTCAATCTCGGAGTGCTCGGGATACGGGTTCTGGCCCGCCTCGAACAGGGAGGCACGCTTGGCCAGGCGGGTGGCGCGCTCGTCGTTGAGCGTCGATGCCTGATCGGCGGCGTTCTGGTTTTCTGCCATAGTTAGCTCCTCAAACTAAAACGCTCCCCAGGATTCGGTCCCAGGGAGCGAAAACATACCTTTACGCGGGACCGTGGTCTAGCGTGCGATCTTGGCGATGGTGTAGACGCGAGTCTTGCCGGAAGGCGTAACGACCTCGACGGAGTCGCCCTCGCCATGACCAATGATGGCGTGGCCGACCGGAGACTCGTTGGAGATCTTGTGCTCGAGCGAGTTGGTCTCGGTGGTACCGACGAGCGTGACCTCCATGACCTCACCGTTGGGATCAATCAACGAAACGGTGGAACCGATGGAGACGGTCAGATCACCCGTGGTGGCAGCAACCTGGGCGTTGGCGAGAATAGCCTGAATCTCAGCGATGCGAGCAGCATTCTGGGCCTGCTTGTCCTTGGCGGCATCGTACTCGGAGTTCTCCGAAAGGTCGCCGAACGCGCGGGCTTCCTTGATGTCCTCGACGATCTCCTTGGCGTAATCGCCCTCACGCCAAGCGAGCTCCTCGACGAGCTTCTGGCGGCCCTCAGCGGTCAGTACGATCTGGCTTGCGTCCATACGGATATCTCCCCAACTATGATGTAACGATCAACTGTCAACAAAAACGAAAAAGACCGGCTAGCCTGCGGGCAAGCCGGTCAGGTGCTCACCCCAAAGGGATGGGACTACTCTGCGTCCGCGTCGCTGTCCTCTGCCTTCTTTTGCTTGGCAGCAGCGAGCTTGGCCTCGAGCTCTGCGATCTCCTTGTCCTCCTTGGACTCCTCGACCACAACGTCCTCGGCCTGCTTGGTTTCGCCCTTATCGTCGCCCTCCATACCCTCGCGGATATTCTTGACGGTAGAGCCGAGGGACTTACCGAGCTTCGGCAGGTTCTTAGGCCCAAAGATAATCAGGACAACAACGAGAATAATGATGAGCTCAGGAGCCCTCAGTCCAAACATGTAGACCTCCACAATACAGCGAGACAAGCTCGAATGAGTATACCGCGGGTATCGCGGTATCACAACAATAGCTAAAAAAAGGGACCGCAAGAAGCGGTCCCTCCTCATGCTCTGGTCGGGTTGACTGGATTTGAACCAGCGACCCCTGCGTCCCGAACGCAGTGCTCTACCAAACTGAGCCACAACCCGTTAGCTCGACTATAGTAACAAAGATTTCCGTCGTGTGCCAGAGAAATTTTTACTTCTTTGGCGCTTCAATGCGAACCGTGTCGGAAACGAGCTCCGTTGCATAAGCCCACCAGCCGTTTTGTTGAGCGGCTGCCGCAAGATTGACTGCCGTGGCGGCGCTATCGCAGAGAGCAAACGAGCAGGCACCCGAACCGCACACGTTTACGGCAACGGTACCGTTCTGCGAACGAAGCCAGTCGAGCACCGTTTGAATCCGCGGCTCCATCTGCGCGGAAATGACACCCAGGTTGTTGTGGACGAGTGCGTAGGCCGCCTCTGCATCTCCCGAGCGAAGGGCAGATGCAATCGCTTTGGGCTTGTCCGCAGGCGCTGGGGTCTCGTCAAAACGTCGATAGGCTTCAATTGTTGAAACGCTTGCCTCGCGCGGCTTGACCAGCACGACGGG
>CAJKQY010000030.1:0-20699 GCA_905202145.1 uncultured Collinsella sp. | reverse complement strand
CCAACGTCATTACGCAGATCCAGACGGCGTATGCCTCGGCGCGCCGCATGTTTGCGCTGCTCGATGCGCGCGAGCAGGAGCCCGATGCGGCGGATGCCGTGGAACTTGCCGCCCCGCAGGGTGAGGTGACCTTTGAGCATGTGGACTTCAGCTATGTGCCCGACCGCAAACTGCTGAAGGATATCTGCATCGATGCCAAGCCCGGTATGCGCTATGCGCTCGTCGGTCCCACGGGCTGTGGCAAGACGACGCTCATCAACCTGCTGCTGCGCTTTTACGATATCGATGCTGGGCGCATCGCGGTCGATGGTCGCTCCTCGCGTGACTACACGCGTGCGAGCCTGCGCCGCGCCTTTGGCATGGTGCTGCAGGACACCTGGCTGTTCGAGGGCACGGTGGCCCAGAACATTGCCTACGGTTGCCCCGATGCCACGCGCGAGCAGATTGTCGAGGCCGCCAAGCGCGCTCATGCGCATAAGTTTATCGTGCAGCTGCCAGGCGGTTACGATACGGTGATCGGCGAGGACGGCGGCACGTTTAGCCAGGGTCAAAGACAGCTGCTGTGCATCGCGCGCGTCATGCTCACCGATCCGGCGATTCTGCTGCTGGACGAGGCAACGTCGAGCATCGATACGCGTACCGAGCTGCAGGTGCAGGCGGCATTCGACGAGCTCATGGCTGGCCGCACGAGCTTTGTCGTGGCACACCGCCTGTCGACGATTCGCAACGCCGATTGCATCCTTGTAATGCGCGATGGCGAGATTATCGAGCGCGGCACGCACGATGAACTGCTCGCGGCAGGTGGCTTTTACGCCGAGCTCTACCGCAGCCAATTCGCCCAGTAACGTGGCGCAAAGTAGTCTTTTTGGGACGGGGCTTTTTTAGCTACCCCTATCCAGCCGAATGGCCATGGGGTGCTTTGGGGCTTGAGGTAGCTAAAAAGCCCCGTCCCAAAAAGACTACCGGGTGGCTCTGTACATCTGTCACGTTAGTACTAAGATATTCATCTAATAAATTGCATTAGTGGCTTTAGTTTTGGGGGAAACGAGCAACGTGACTATGACATGCTCTTTGGTGGTCAACAGCAAGAGCGGTAATACCAGGATGGTTTCGGGCGCAATCAAGCGTGCCCTACAGGCTGCAGGCGTCGAGTTTATTCACGCTGCCGCGTTGAGCGACGATGCGGACGCAGATCAGGTTGCGCGCGAGGCGCAGGGTGCCTGCGCTGCCGATACGGTGCTCGTTGGCTTTTGGTGCGACAAGGGCGCATGCACGCCTTCGGTCGCGGCGTTGCTCTCCGCCTTGCACGGCAAGCGCGTCTTTCTGTTTGGTACCTGCGGTTTTGGTGCCGATCAGAGCTATTACCAGCAGATTATTGATCGCGTAACTTCCAATTTGGCTGGGGATGCCGAGCTTGTGGGTTGGGCAATGTGCCAGGGCAAGATGGGTCCCGCGGTCAAGCAGCGCTACGAGGCCATGCTCGAGCAAGATCCCGACAATGTCCGCTTTAAGATGCTGCTCGATAACTGGGTCGCCGCAAAGGATCACCCCACCAAGGAAGATCTGGACAACATGGCTGCAGCCGCCAAAAAGGCCGTGCTGGGGGAGTAGCTCCCATCGCTGACGGCGGTCGGTCCATCTTTCTAAATGAAACGTCCTCCCGGGCGTCGGGGCACGAAGTTCCCTGCTCTACAGTCCTGCGCAAGACGAAGGCCATATTAAGTGGCCTTCTTTGCGTGCGGAACTCGCGATGAACTTCGTGCCCCGCCGTCCGGGAGGACGCCTCTTTATTGATGGGAGGCCTGATAGGTCGATGGTTCCGTGCCCGGATGCGTCCAAAGTGGGACGGGCTTTCCGGATGGGCAGGCTTTCGAAAAATGCGTCCCGGAATTTGCCTTTGGAATGGGACGTAGTTTCCCGTTGAGGTGCTTTGCGGAAAGTGCATCCCACTCTGGGCGGTCGAAGTGGGACACACTTTCCCAAAGGCGCTCCAACGGGAAATTGCGTCCCATTATTCGGTCAAGAAACGGGATGCTTTTTCCCAATGAGAGCAAAACCGGAAAATGCATCCCACAATCAGCCCTCAAAGTGGGACGCCGTTTCCAATGAGGCTCAAGCGGAAAATGCATCCCGGAATTTGCGCTCAAAGTGGGATGCGGTTTCCGGTTGAGGGTCTAAGGGGAAAATGCGTCCCAGAATCGACGCTTGAAATGGGATGCAGTTTCCCGATGAGGCACTCGACGGAAAATACATCCCAGAAATGGCCTTTGAGCTGGGATAAGATTTCCGCGGCATCTCGGATTCTCAAAAATGAGACACGCCGTTGGCGAAAATGAGACACGTGATATCGGGCATCGGATGTATCATTTGCAAAAATGAGTCCACTCCACTCGAATAAAGCGAGGTCCCTCATGTACGTTCCACACCCCCGTATCCGTAGGCTGTCGAAAATCCCGCTTGTTGGGACGGCGGCGCTTGCTGCGTTGATCGCCACGAGCGTCGCCTGCTTCACGGCCACGCCCCAGGTTGCCCAGGCGGCAGACGCGCCCGCAATCACCGATATGACCGAGCAGGATTATCAAGCCCTGGGTTTGGGCACGAGCGAGGACATTCCGGCCGATACCGTTGGCCCCTATTCCACTGATACCCCCACGACGTTTGCCACGCGCAGCGAGGTCTATATGGCAGCTAACGGTAGCCATGGCAATCGCTACACTCTGCGCGACAAGCTCGAGAACGTCGAGCGCGGTGACATTGGCGGCAGCAGCAAACTCACCGATGGCTATGGAAGTGTGTGGGGCGCCGCAAAGTTCTGGCAAAACGTCAACAACTTCGATACGAACAGCGATCTCTACAAGCATAGCGACTACGGTGGCGGCACCTGGTCGTACCTAAGCAACAATGAGTCCTCAACAGTACTCGCCAACGACAACAACGGTTTCTCGGGCATTCACGCCACGAGTGTTGAGTTCTGCAGCGACGCCAGCACGGGCAAAAAGAGCCGCGTTGCCGAGCTCCGTGTCTACGGCGACAGTTCCTCCACGACGATTGACGGCAAGTCATACGCCGGAAAGGTTGAGCTGGTCCTCTACTCGTTTAGCAACGGGCGTACGCGCACTCTCGACACACACCTGCCGGTGACGGTCAACACTAATATGATGTACGAAGGCCGTTTTAAGTACCTGGATGCCGGTTACCTGCAAGAGCACGACGCCGTCTTTGATGTCGAGGCGGGCGATGTCGATGGCGACGGCGTCGACGAGCTTTTTGTCTACGCGGGCTGCTATGTCGACGAGAGCGGCGTGCGCAAGGCTGTAGTCGACATGTATGACTTGGAGGGCGGCAACTGGAAGCAAAGCGTCGTCAAGATCGATGCCGGTAACGCCGCGGACTACACCACGCACAACAAGGGCGGGAACGACTCCTGGACGCAGCTTCAGTCAGCTCCTGTCGTTTCGCTAGCGGCCGGCGACCTCGATCGCGATTTTTGCGATGACCTCGCCATCGTGGTCTCGGCACCCTACGGCAAGAAGAATATTGATAAGTCGACGCATTGCGAGCTGTTTTCGTGGGATGCATCCAAGGGTGCGCTCGTCCATGTCGATGCTCTGGGCGACGCGGGCGCAATCTCCCTCTCCGCGAACGGCAAGACCATGGTCGCTGCGAATGCGACGTTCGGCACGTTTGCCGCCTACGATGAAGAAGGAAAGAAGACGGGTGAAACCGTCACGGGCCTTATTCTTGCGGGCTATGACTGGCAACGCAGCGCTTTTGATTACGGCGCTTCTGACGGCAGCAAGGGGCTGTACGGCGCGCTGTACCGCTACGCGTATTTTGACTCGGAGTCTGGCGAGTTCAAGCTTTCCGATTGTAAGGAATACAGAGACGGGCTCCTCGCCTCCTATGGGCTGATGCATGTGCCCAACAGCGCATGGAAGGATAGCGCTCAGGATAAGCGCTATCCGTGCACCTTGGCGCCTATTGCCCTTGCCACTGCCAACCTTGACGGCCTGTCCGAGCAGCTGGCGGTCGACGAGGTGCTCGTGGGCGGCGATGTGTTCCGCGACTTTGCCTGCAACACGGCACAGAGCGGGGCTCAGGGCTTGGGGTCCATGGTCGGAACCATGAGCATGAGCGGTCAGCAATACAACAGCAGCAACAAGCATGACCACAAGGGTATAGAGCAGGTGTGGATCAGCGACGTCAAGGCGGGCAGCGTCTCGGGTTCGGACCGCTATAACGAGAGCTTTATCGCCGTGGTGGGCAAGCACCGCGACGAGGACCTGCGCAAGAACGATGACTACTATTGGATGACCGCCTCGCATTTTTCGCTCGACGAGAACGGAAAGGTGCGCCGCGGCGAGGAGCAGGTGATTAGCGAGAGCAACCGTCGCGGCACTACCTACGGCACATTTATCTCGCTCGCGCTGCCCGATGTCGACAACGACAGCGTCAAGATCACGTACAAGGACCGCTACAAGGTCTATACCAACCCGCGCGTGCTTGCCGTGCTGCAGGATGCGCCCTATGTTGAGGATCTGGAGCAGGCATACGGCTATCTGGTGTTGGGCGGCACGTCATACGGAGAGGAAAAGGGCACGGGGACATCCCAGGGCTATACCATTGGCGCCGGGTTGGGCGTTGCCGTCGAGGTGCAGACCGGTCCGCCCCTGGTCGCGATGAATGCTTCAGTCGATTTTGCCGCCGAGGGATGCTATGACTACCGGAGCGAGCGCACGGTCAGCGCAAGCGTAAGCTATGAGTCGCATGCCGGCGAGGGTGACAAGGCCGTGCTCTACACGATTCCGATGGTCTATTACGAGTATGAGATCGAAAATGAGGAAACTGGTGGCAAGGGCGTGATGGCGGCGCCCGTGTCGCTCGGCGCGCAGACCTCGGTCGTTAATGTCGAGGCCTATGACCGCATTGCCAAACAGCACAATATGACGCCGCTCAGCTACTTTTTGACCAACCGGTCGGGAGAACCCGGAACCTATCAAACGACGCTCAACGGCGAGACTCCCGTTGGGGATTCCTTTGGCCTGGGCAAGCCTGGCGTAACGCGCGCCTACACGCACGATGGGTTTAACGGCGCCGCCGCGCAGTCGGGGGCGAGCATTGAGCAGACCATCGAAGTCGAGGAGGGCAAGGAGCAGGAGCTCGAGCTCGGCTTGACGCTGAACGGCAGCGTTGTCATGGGCGCGAAGCTCGCAAAGCACGAGTTGTTTGGCGGCCTGTGCTTTGGTGCCAACGCCGGCTTTACTACGGGTAACTCCTCGAGTGAATCGACCGAATACGGCGGCACCGTCGACAACCTGCCCGAGGCCGCGCAGGGCAAGTACGGTTTTGTGTGGCGTCTGGGCGTCAACGCGGTGGATGTCGACAAGTTCGAGGCAGACTCGGGCGACAAGCTCGGCACCAAGGACACCGACCAGTTCTGGATCGTGGGCTATGACGTTAAGGACGTCGAGATGCCCGACGCGCCGGCCGTGACGGGCTTTACGGCAAACGCCGTCGATTCGACCAGCGTTACGTTTAGCTGGGACGATGTACTCGCAAACAAGAGTGGCTTTAGCTACGGCGTGGGCATGCTGCAGAGCAATGCGGCGGATGCGGTCGTCAATAGCTGGAAGATTGCCGACAACACGCAGACCTCGCTCAAGTGGGATGGGCTGCAGCCCAATACGGAGTATCGATTCGCCATCGCCGCCGTTAAGAATGGATCCACGACCGAAACAGGTATTCGCTCGGCAATCATCACGGTCAAGACCATGCCCGATGGCATGACGATGACCGTGAGCGGACCTGCGGCGGATGCTGCGGAGGGGTCGGATCTTGGATACGACTCTTCGGTTGAGCGCACGGCGGGAAGCCACCTGACGCTCTCGGCGATTGGCCATGTGAAGCAACTCGGTGCCGACGATAGCGAAACAGGGCTGGCACCGACCTATATGTGGTACCGCAAGGGCCGCGGCGAGACAGAGTTTAAGCTCGTGGGTGCCGATGGCAACCTCGCGGCTGGAACGGCCTCAAAGCTCGAGATTGACCTGACCGCAGACGATGACGGTGCGCAGTATTACTGCCACGTGGGATACAACGACGTGGGCCTCGACACCGGCACGACGCTCGTGAATATCGAGGCCGAGGAGACGGCGCCCACAACGGTGAACGCCGCTCCGATCCGCACACGCCGCCTGTTCTCGCAGGCAAGCGCGGGCGCCAAGAAGTTCCTGGACCATACCCTGGTGAACACCGCCGGCCCAACCGATTCCGAAGGCTCAAAGGACCCCGAGACTCCTGAGACCCCGACGAACCCGGACAAGCCCAAGTCCGACAACGGAGCTAAGACCGACACCAAGGTCAAGACTACGACCACAGCGAAGAACCTCGCAAACACCGGCGACCAAACATTCGCCCTAGTCGCCACCGCGGCAGCAGCGGGAGCAACGCTCGTAGTGATAGCCCTCATCATGCTGATCAAGCGCCGCAAGACCCACTAGTAGCCAGTCGAACATATCGACAACCCAAAAACCCGGGTAGCCAAAAAACAGGCCACCCGGGTTTTCTGTTGAGTGGAGACTCCGCAAGCGGAAACTGCATCCCACAATTAGCGCCCGGAACGGGACACATTTTCCGTCAAGCCCTCATCCGGAAAATCCATCCCAGTTTGAGCGCCCAGACCGGGACGCACTTTCCCAAAGGGTCCTCAACGGGAAACTGCGTCCCATAATTAGGCCGAGAAATGGGATGAACTTTCCCAATGAGAGCCAACCGGAAACCACGTCCCAGAATCAGCCCCCAAAGTGGGACGCACTTTCCCAACGAGCCTCAACCGGAAAATACATCCCGGAATCCAGCTGAATAGTGGGACACACTTTCCCAATCGGGTCCCAAGCGGAAACTGCATCCCATTCCAGACAAGAATTCCGGGACACACTTTCCGCAAACAAAGAAGGCCACATAACGTGGCCTTCAACTTATATATGTTCGGCGATACACCCAAGACAAGCCACGCCCCAACATCAGGGCGTCTGTCCAGGCGGAGGCATATAAGGTTCATCGCGAGTTCCGCACGCAAAGAAGGCCACTTAATGTGGCCTTCGTCTTGCGCAGGACTGTCCGAGCAGGGAACCTTATATGCCTCCGCCCGGACAGACGTTTCAGTTATGAACTCGCAGCTAGTCGCTACTTGATCTTGGTCGTACCCGGTGCCAAGTTGGGGTCGGTCTCGTTGGCCTCGGTCTGGAAGTGCTCGGTGTAGACGTTCTTGCCGTCGCGGAACATCTCGTAGTACTGCATCTTGGCGTAATCCTCGCGCGCCTTGGTGGCGGCTGCTGCGGCGGCGTCGTCACCGGTGACGTTGGAGGAGAGTGCCCAGCGCAGGCTGGCGTCCTCGTAGCCCACGGAGTTGATAGCAGGCAGCGACTTGCGCAGCGTCATGTGCGCTTTCTGGTAGTCGGTCAGCGGTGCACCGATCAGCTGCATCAGCTGGGTGGACAGATAGTTGGTGGACAGGTCGTCGACCTCGCTCGTCTGGTCGCAGCCGGCAACGTCGTAGTTGGCCCAGATGATGTAGTCAGTCTGCCACAGACGCTCCTGATGCGTGGCGTCGTCCTCGCCGGTAAACCACTTGTCGTTGAACTTGGACGGGAAGAACGGCTGGTGATCGCCCCAGAACACCACGACTACCTTGCGGTCGAGTTTGCTCAGGGCGTTGAGGAAGTAACGCAGCGCCTGATCGGACTGCTCAATGCACGAGACGTACTCGTCGACATCGGACAGCGTGCCGTCCTCGATGGTCTTGGTGTCCAGGTCGGTCGTGTCGATGTTCAGGTGCATCTGCTTGTCGGCCGGCAGCAGGCCCGTGTCGTAGCCCGAGTGGTTCTGCATGGTCACGTCGAAGATAAACTGCGGATCGGCGTTCTGGTCGAGCAGCTCAAGAATCTTGTCGTAGGTCGCCTGGTCGGTCACCATACCGCGCAGGGTGTCGGCTCCCTGGAAGTCGTTGATGGACAGGAACCGGTCAAAGCCAAAGTCCTTGTACACGTTCTCGCGGTTCCAGTTGGTTGCGTGGTTGGGGTGCATGGCCGTGGTGGAATATCCGAGCGACTTGAACTGCTCTGCCAGGTTCCCGGTCGTTTCCATGTTGTAGATGGTGTAGGGGTACACGCCCGAGCCCAGGTTGGCCATGGAGTTGCCGGTCATAAACTCAAACTCGGTATTGGCGGTGCCGCCGCCGTAGGCGCTCACGTAGAGCTTGCCGCGGCTGAGGCAGTTGGACAGGTTCTTAAAGTACTGCGGGCCTTCGTAGCCGGCGCGCATGTTCTGGTAGATCGAAAGATCCGAGAAGGTCTCGTTCATGATGGCGATGACCGTGGGCTTCTCGCTGTCGAACTGCTCCTTTGCGGCGGCGCGCTCGTCGCTCTTGGCCGCGTCGGACTTGTCGAAGGCCTTGGCGTACTTTTTGAGCGTGGCCTTGGCATCGTCGACGGAGTAGTCGGCGGGTTTGGGCGGCTTGATGGACTGCGCTGCGCTAATGAAAGCGGGCAGGTAGCCCTCGCGCCAGTAGCTCTCGAGCGGGCGCCAGGTGTAGACGGTGATGCCGAGGGTGTTGTAGTAGTCGATGAGCGTGACGTGTGCGGTCACACCGCCCAGGCACAGCACGGCGACGAGCAGGTTGGTGAGTAGCATGCGCTTGGCGTTGGCGGCGCCCTTCTGACGGTGCGGTGCCACCAGGCCGGCGTACTCGCACAGCAGCATGGCGATGGCGGTAAAGCCCATGGACAGCACGCAGAACAGTGAGATCGAGAAGGTGTAGCCGGTGCCGGCGACCGCGGCGGCGGTGGAGATGGCCGAAAGGTCGCCCGGCTGGATGGGCATGGATTTAAACGTGATGACGAAGAACTCGGCAATGCCCAGGACAAAGAGGGCAAAGGCCAGGACCGCGGGAGCTGCGCCGTGGCGCTGGAACAGGAAGAACAGGCCGACCATGAGCGTGGTGATGATGGCCCACTCGAGCAGGATGCACAGGGGGTAGACCCAGGTAAAGTCGTGGTTGGACGAGACCTCCATGCCCAGCAGCGCAAAGACGCCGGCGAGCAGCAGGCACAGGACGGCGGCGACGAGCGGTTTACCCACAAAGGCTCCGCGCAGGCGGGCGAGCTTGCCGGTGGGGGCGGGGGCGTCGGGCCCGGCGAACGCAAAGACGCGCGGGGCGATGCGGTCGCGGGCGATGCTGGCCCAAGCGCAGCCGGTGAGGATGGCGTTGGTCAGGATGAGCATCACAAAGGCGAGCGGCTCGTTTTGCGCGACGAGGCCAATAGCGCCCCAGACGGTCAAAAAGAGCTGGAACAGGCCAAAGGCGACGCTCCAGGCGAAGGCGCCCTTGGCAACGGTGCCCGACTGAGCGCGAATGGCCTTGGCTTCGCGCGAGACAAGGTAGACGGTCGCCGCAAGACCGACGAGCGAGATGGCGGCAGCGAACATGCTGAGACTCCTCACAAACTAAAACCTACGAAAGCGGGGGTTTACCCGATTGTTACCTAAATATGCGCTGCATTTGCGGGCTGCGCACAACAACCAGCCATATTAACGCGCATGTGCGGCGGTGTGGCGCAATGTAGCGGCGGCCTGCGCGATAATGGACGGGAATTACACGGAAACGTAAAGGCTTCTTAAAGAATTGGCGAGGATAGAGCTATGGGCGAGCAGGTTTGCAAGGCGGACATGGGCGGCGGCGGAGCTGCGGGCGTGGATGCGAACGGTTATCCGGTCGGGACTACGGGCAATGCGGTGCTGGACACGTTGGAGCACCGTTCCTCCACGCGCGCCTTCGCGCGTGATGACGACGACCGTCCCGTGGCGGTGACCGACGAGCAGCGTGCAGCGATTCTGCACGCGGCGAGCCGTGCGCCGTCGGCAGGCGCCATGATGATGTATTCCATCGTGAGCATTCGCGAGCAGGCCACGCTTGACCGCTTGGCCGATCTGTGCGACCACCAGCCCATGATCGCCAAGGCGCCCTGGGCACTCATATTTGTGGTCGATTATGCCAAGTGGATCGATCTGTTTGAGCACGTGGGCTGCTTTGAGCCCGAGTTCGTCGAGCGCACGGGCAAGGCGCCCCGCCGTGCGCCGGGTTTGGGCGACTTTGCCATCGCGGCCCAGGACGCCGTGATCGCCGCGCAAAACGCCGTGGTTGCCGCCGAGGCCCTGGGGCTGGGAAGCTGCTATATTGGCGACATCGTCGAGAATGCCGAGGAAGTTGCCGAGCTGCTCGATCTGCCGCCCTATACCATGCCGCTGTCGATGCTCATCATCGGCACGCCCCGTAAGGAGCGTCCGGCCATTGCGCATCCCGTGGTGAACCTGGTGCACGAGGAGCGCTACTGCCGCGCGGATGCCGCGACCATGGACGCGCAGGTGGCCGAGATGGACGCGATGTTCCGTCCGCATGCCCGCGAGGTGGGGGAGCGCGTCGTGGACATCTATACCCGCAAGCACACGAGTCCCTTTATGGCCGAGATGAGCCGATCCATGGAGTGGTGGTTCAAAAACTGGCTTGGAAAATGACGAATGTGACAAAGGGACGGTCCCTTTGTCACATTCCATATCGCCGCGGTGGCCTAAAGGCCGTATAAATGTTTATCTAGCTGGGAAAACAGCGCCATTCAAACATGGGCTGATTACCTATAATTCCTTCGAACATTAAAGTTGGGAGGAAACCGGCTTATGGAACAGAAGGCCAAGGAGGCAGCCTCGCACGCTGCGATTCCTGTGAGCATCTCGGCGATGCTCGTCACGCTGGGCGTGGTGTACGGCGATATCGGCACCAGCCCTATGTATGTAACCAAGGCGCTCGTTGCCGGCAACGGCGGCATCGGAAGCGTGACGGAGGAGTTCGTGCTTGGCGCGCTCTCCCTTGTCGTGTGGACGGTCACGCTGCTGACCACCATCAAGTATGTGCTCATCTCGCTGCGCGCCGATAACCATGGTGAGGGCGGCATCTTTGCCCTGTACAGCCTGGTCAAGCGCTGTGGCAAGTGGCTTATCATCCCCGCCATGCTGGGTGGTGCCGCGCTGCTCGCCGACGGCATCCTGACGCCGGCCGTTACCGTTACCACGGCCATCGAGGGCCTGCGCACCATCCCGGCGGTCCATGCCGTGCTGGGCGATGACCAGGGTCGCGTCGTCGCCATTACGCTCGCCATCATCATCGTGCTCTTCTTGGTACAGCGCATCGGTACGGCCAAGATCGGTCACGCCTTTGGCCCCATCATGACACTGTGGTTCCTGTTCCTGGGCGGCACGGGTCTGTTCTTTGTCTTCCAGCACCCCGCCGTGCTGCTGTGCCTCAACCCGGTGCGCGGCATCGCCTTTTTGCTGAGCCCCAACAACCACGCGGGCATCATGATTCTGGGCAGCTGCTTCCTCGCCACCACCGGTGCCGAGGCGCTCTACTCCGACATGGGCCACGTCGGCCGCGGCAACATCTACGCCACCTGGCCGTTCGTTAAGTGCTGCCTGCTGCTTTCCTATATGGGCCAGGGCGCTTGGCTTATGAACAACGCTGCCAACCCCGAGCTCATGGGCATTGCCGACCTCAACCCGTTCTACCAGATGCTCGCCCCGGGCCTGCGCCCGTTTGCCGTCGGCCTTTCCACCGTCGCGGCCATCATTGCCTCGCAGGCGCTCATCACCGGCGCATTCTCGCTGGTGTCCGAGGCCAGCCGTCTGGACCTCATGCCGCACATGCAGGTCTTCTACCCTGCCGAGACCAAGGGCCAGCTCTACATCCCCATGGTCAACAACGTCATGCTCGTGGGCTGCGTCATCGTGGTGCTGCTGTTCCAGAACTCGGCGCATATGGAAGCCGCCTACGGCCTTGCCATTACGCTCACCATGATGTGCACCACGCTGCTGCTCTTCTTCTACCTGCACGAGGAGCGCAAGCTCAAGGTTGCTCCGTGGATCTTCGCGGCCTTCTTCCTTTTGCTCGAAGGCTTCTTCTTTGTGAGCTCGCTCACCAAGTTCTTCCACGGCGGCTACTTCACCATCCTTATGGCTGCACTCATCATGGGCATTATGGTGTGCTGGTACAACGGCACGGCGGTCGAGCAGCGCCAGTTTACGCTGCTGCCGCTGCGCAGCTACCTGCCGCAGCTCAAGCGCCTGCGCGACGACGACCGTTACGAGCGCATGAGCGACAACGTCGTGTACCTGACCAAGGACACCCATACCGACTACATCGACCGCGATATCGTCTACTCGATCTTGGACAAGCATCCCAAGCGCGCCCGCGCCTGGTGGTTCGTGAATGTCGAGACCATGGACGAGCCGCATACCTTTGCCTATTCGGTCGAGACGTTCGGCACTGACTACGTGTTCCGCGTGCATCTGTACCTGGGCTACAAGATCAACCAGCGCGTGAACGCCTACCTGCGTCAGGTTGTTCAGGACCTGGCTGCCACCGGCGAGCTGCCGCCGCAGACGCATGACTACTCGGTCTACAAGGATCCGGGTAACATCGGCACGTTCAAGTTCGTCCTGATCCGTAAGCTTCTGGCGCCCGAAAGCGATGTGGAGCCCAGTGAGCGTACGGCCATCACGCTCAAGTACATCATCCGCCGCGCCGCCGGCACGCCCGCGCGTTGGTACGGCCTGGAGAACTCCAACGTGAGCTTTGAGTACGTGCCGCTGTTCACCAAGTTCAAGGCCGTGAACAAGATGCAGCGCCTGGCTCCCAACGAGCGGCCGTAGGCGACGCTCGAGGTTTGTCTGCGAACGGGCGAGCTTGTAATGACGGGGATTGAGTCCTGGGAGGAAACCATGGATGCAAAGGTGCTTGGCGGTCGCGATCTTGCGACCGAGCTGGTGCGTGAGGCGCGCGTCGACGCCGCCGAAGATCGGTTCTTTACGAATCGGGCCAACATGGACATGGCCGACCGCGTGATCTCGATTGTGGTGACGCTGCTTGTCGCGGCGTGCGTGTGCGCACTGCTCGCGCACGTGCTGTTTGTCTAACGACCGCAGGTTGCAAAGGCTATACACTTGGAACCACCACAAGGGGAAACCACCACAAAGGTGCCTGTCCCCTTCGTGGTGGTTTTTGTTTTTGAGAGAGGGGCGGGGCACTGATGGACGTCCGTACGGACGGCGATATTGCCGATAGCTTTTGGTGGCGGCGCACAACGCTGACGCGCCGCACTCCTCTGTATGACGCCTGCGTATCGGTGGGGCTGCTGGTCGCGGCGACGATTGTGGGCGCGCTGCTCGACCATCCGGGTCTCGCGCCGAGCATCATGATCGTCTATGTGTTCGCCGTTCAGCTGTGCGCATTCTTTACCTGGAGTCGCCTGTATTGCTTGCTGAGCTCGGCTGCCGCCGTGGCGCTCTACAACTTCTTGTTTGTCGACCCGCGCTACTCGCTGTCGCTTATCGACCGCGGCTATCCCGGCATGTTCTTCATCATGTTCGTGGTCTCGCTTGTGTCGAGCTCGATTGCGTTGGCCCTGCGCCGCGCCTTGGCACAGGCTGCCGCCAGCGACCGCCGCACGCATATGGTGCTCGAGACCAACCGCATGCTGCAGCGGTGCGCCGATCAGCATCAGATCGTTCACGCCATGGCCACGCAGCTGGCGCGTCTTTCGGGCTGTCCGGTTGTGTGGTACAGCGCCGACGCCGAGGGCGATGACCTGCTGCCGCGTGCGACGTACACGGCCGTGGGCGATGCCGCCCCGGTGCACGAGCTGGCGCCGCAGATGCCGCCGCGGCTCTCGGCGTCCGCCTATGTGGGAACGCCGCTCGATGCCACCTATGGTGGCTCAGCGTTTTATGGCATCTACCTGACGGTTCGCACAGGCGACGGCTTCGCGCGCTCGGGCGACCCCGCCTCGGTGGTGGGCGTGCTGGCTATCGTTGCCGAGCCCGATGTGCTAACACACGAGGAACGGACACTTGCCGATGCCATCGTGAGCGAAGGCGAGCTGGCACTCGATCGCGCCCGCGCCATGGAGGCCCGCGAGGAGGCGGCGGTGCTCGCCAAAAACGAGCAGCTGCGCGCCAACCTGCTGCGCTCCATCTCGCACGATTTGCGCACGCCGCTCACCAGTATTTCGGGCAATGCCGACGTGCTGCTCGACCAGGGCTCGACCGGCACCGCGGTGCTCGATGCCCAGACGCGCCGCGGCCTGCTTCTATCCATTCGCTCGGATGCGCTGTGGCTCAACGCCACTGTCGAGAACCT
Source organism: uncultured Collinsella sp. (assembly GCA_905202145.1). Lineage (GTDB taxonomy): Bacteria > Actinomycetota > Coriobacteriia > Coriobacteriales > Coriobacteriaceae > Collinsella. The sequence continues at coordinate 6,454 of CAJKQY010000030.1, read as the reverse complement.
GCTCGCCATCACCAAGCTCGAGGGCGGCGGCATGCATCTATCGACTACGCTCGAGCTCATGGACGATATCGTCGAGGAGGCGCTGCGCCACGTAAGTCCGGCCGTGCGTGAGCACGATCTTAAGGTGGTGCCGTGCGACGAGCCGGCGCTCGTCAACGTCGATGCGCGTCTGATGGTGCAGCTGGTGGTCAATCTGGTGAACAACGCCATCACGTATACGCCCGCGGGCTCGCACATTGTGATTTCGATTGGCGTCGACGATGGACGCGTAGTGTGCTCGGTGGCCGATGACGGTCCAGGCATTGCGCCCGAGGACCGCGAGCGAATCTTTGAGTCGTTCTACACCGCCAACCATGGCCTGGCCGACAGCCACCGTAGTGTGGGTCTGGGTCTTTCGCTTTGCCGCTCCATTGCGCTGGCGCATGGCGGTAGCATAGAGGTTGCCGCGGCGGACCCGCACGGCTCGGTCTTTACGATTGAGCTTCCCGTCGCCGACGTTTCGTTTGATAAGGAGTAACGCTGTGCCGAACTCTGCCGTAAAACCGCTCATCTTGGTCGTTGAGGACGACCCCGCCGTTCGCAACTTAATCGTTGCCGCGCTCGAGGCGCATGGCTTGCGCCATATGGCCGTGGAGACCGCCCATGCCGCCATCGCCGCTGCCTCATCGCAGGCACCGAGCATCGTGCTGCTCGATCTGGGCCTGCCCGATATGGACGGCGTCAAGGTGGTGGAGTCGGTGCGCGCATGGTCGGGCATGCCGATCATCGTGGTCTCGGCGCGCAGCGAGGATGCGGACAAGATTCGCGCACTCGATGCCGGCGCCGACGACTACCTGACCAAGCCGTTTTCGGTCGAGGAGCTGCTCGCGCGCATTCGCACGACGCTCAGGCGTCTTTCGTATGCACAGACGGGCGGCGTTGTCTCCGAGGGCTCGTTCGATACCGGTGAGCTGCATATCGATTTTGATGCCGGCATCGCCACGATGGATGGCGAGGAGCTGCATCTGACGCCGATCGAGTACAAACTGCTATGCCTGTTGGCCCATAATGCCGACAAGGTGCTCACGCACCAGTTTATTTTGCACGAGATTTGGGGCACGGCAACCAAGAGCGACCTGGCGAGCCTGCGTGTCTTTATGGGCACGCTGCGCAAAAAGATCGAGTCCGACCCCGCACATCCGCGCTATATCCAAACGCACGTGGGCATCGGTTACCGACTGGTCACCCAAGGCTAGATCGCCAACCACCATCCCAATATGAGTTGCGGTGAAATAGTTCCTGTTTGGGCCTTTACCAGGCTTTTTAGGAACTATTCCACCGCAACTTTGTCTATTTGCCCTTGGGCTTGCTGGCGTAGAACTTCTTCTTTTTGGGCTTGCCGGCAGGAGAGGGTTTGCCGGCAAAGTTCGACTTGCCGTTGCCGGCCTGCGCGTGCGCGGGTACTGCCGCACGGGGCTTGCGGGCCTCGGGGTTGCGTAGTTCCTCGGTTCGCTCGGCAATCTCCTCGGCGCTAAAGCCGACCTCTGCCATGGCGTCCTCGATGGGCAGGCGGCGCACGATGTAGCAGTGGTGCACCTTCTGGTTGCGCGCGAAGTCTTCGGGGATGGTCTGCGCCGTAATGTCCTGTAGCACCACGCCTGCGCGTGCGAGCTTGCGCGCCTCGGGGCGGAAGCCGCGCAGGTTGCAGCTAAAGATGGCATGTCCGCCCTGTGTGAGCAGGCGCGACACGCCGGCCAAAAGCTCAACATGGTCACGCTGGACATCCCAGGTGCGACGGCCCATCTTGGACGAGTTCGAGAACGTGGGCGGGTCGACAAAGATCAGGTCCCAGCGGTTGCGCGTCTGACGCTGGTCACGAATCCAGGCGAGCACGTCATCGCGCACAAAGTGATGCTGCGGCCCCACAAAGCCGTTCTGACGCATATTGCGCTCGGCCCAGTCCAGGTAGGTGTTCGAGAGGTCGACCGTCACGGTCTCCTCGACGCCGCCGTCTGCCGCATAGCAGGTGGCGGTGCCGGTGTAGGCAAACAGGTTGAGGAAACGACGCGCCTGTTTGGCGTGCTCGCGCACTAGGTTGCGGGTGACGCGGTGATCCAGGAAGATGCCCACATCCAGATAGTCGTCAAAATTGACGGCAAAGGTGAGCCCGCCCTCTTCGATGAGCGGCAGGCGACGGCGCGCGATGTTGGCGCGCTCGCCTGATGCGCCCTTACCGGCGCCCTGCTTGCCGTACTGCGAGCCGCCGCGCGAACGCATGCGGGCCTTGGCGTGCACATGCTCGGCGGGAACATCCAAGATACGCGGCGCGATGGCCAAGATGTCGAGCATACGGGCCTGGGCCAGTGCGGGGTCGATGGTCTTGGGCGCGGCGTATTCGGCGATGACAAGCCAGCGTCCCGGCGTTTGCGGGCAGCCCTCGTACAGATCGATGGCGGCGGAGTAATCGGGCAGGTCGGCATCGTAGACACGGTAGCAGGTAACGCCCTCGCGCTTGGCCCACTTGCGACGCAGACGGGCGTTCTTGCGCAGGCGGTTGGCGAACTGCTCCGACTCCGGGATGAGCACGGGCAGTGGCTTGCCGTCACCCAGGTCGAGTGTGGCGGCGGGCTCGGGCATGGGGGTGTCGGCGGCGTTGTCGTTGACTTCGTCGGCATCCGCAACCTCGGCCTCTGCATCCGCGCTGGTCGCAGCCTCAAACGCTGCGGCGGCGTGGTCGAGCGAAGGCCAGACTTCGACGGTCGCCTCCTCGTTGTTGGGCATGACGGCGATCGAGCGCTCGGGCTCGGCGTGGAGCGCGCGGGCCAACAATCCGTCGCGGGTGAGCGCGGCGACCGGTGCCGCGGCAAGCTCGGGTGCGCGGCGCAGCTCGCCGATGAGCGTCATGGTGTCATGCATGAGCGAAAGCGGCGTCTCGGTCGTATCCGCGACCACGGCGGCACCGGCGACGGCGCCCGCGTGGTCCAGCACGGTGGCGGACTTGGCGGCGCAAAAATCGACAAAGCGCTTGTAGCCGGCGCACTTAACCATGCGCTCGGCAGTCTTGCGGGCGGCGGGGTCGATGTCTACGGCCACGATGCGCGCCTGGCGCTCGCGTGCTGCCGCCTCGCGCTCGCGTGCCTCGGCAAGTAGCTGCTCCCACAGGGCGGCGTCGTGCAGCTGCCAGCCCTCAAAGCCCCAGCGCTCGCGGGCGGCGCCCGGAGCGCGGTCGGTCAGAATGTTCACGGCCTCCAGCAGCAGACCGCCGCCGGCGCACGAGGCATCGATCAGCGTGGGAAGGGCTTCGTTCTCGTAATCGTCGGCCGTTAGCTCGCGCTCGCACAGTGCGGTCCAGCCGACCTGCGCCAGCACCAGGGCGGCGTAGTCGGGGCGCAGCACGTGTGAGCCCTCGCCGGCGCGGGTCGCGGCAGGCGGCAGGCGTTTGAACAGCGGGTCTCCCGAAAGGTCCAGGCTGATGCTCGCGCGGCGCTGGCGCAGCGAAAGCAGCAGGTGAACGTCGGGTTCGGCGGCATCGACATCGGCACGACGGCCCGTGGTCTCGGCCAGGCGGTCGCACAGCGCGTCCTTGGCGCGCAGGGCCGAGAAACGCGTGTTGCGCAGCTGCTCGGTCACGCCGCGGGCTGTGATGGCGATGGTGGCGCCGGGGCGGACGATGCTCTCCCAGGCAATGTCGTAAACGCCGTTGTACAGCTCATCAGCATCCTGCGCCTCAAAGCGCCCGAGTACCACGAACACGCGGCTCGCCAGGCGCGACCACAGACAGGCGCGGTAGCCTTCTTCGAGCTCGCCCTCAAATGTGGCGCGGCCCTTCAGGCGGCGGACATGCGAAAGCCCGAGGCGTTTAAGCTCATCGGCGAGTGCGGACTCAAAGCCCTCGGGGCAGCTTGCGTAAAATTCCATGGGTGACCTCTCTGGTTGCGTCGCTCCATTATATGATGGATGCTTCGTTTGCCCTTATCCTCGAAAGGAACCCATATGATTGATGCGTGTCCCGAACCCGCTGTGCTCTTTTTTGACGTGGACGGCACGCTGACGTCGTTCGATCCCGACGATATGACCGATAAGGACTTTTCGGCGGTTCGCCCCTCGCAGGCGGTCGTCGAGGCGTTTCATCGTCTGCGCGACGCGGGACACAAGGCGTTTATCTGCACAGGTCGCCCCCTGTGGCTCATTGCCGATAGCCTGCGTGCGCTCGACCCCGCGGGTGTCGTTGCCATGGCGGGAGCGACGCTCGAGGTCGAGGGCCGCGTGGTGCATGAGGACTGCTTTGACGAGGACGTTGTTGAGGAGCTCGCGCGTCGCGTTGTGGATGCCGGCATCGAGGTTTTTTTCGAGTCCAATGCTGCGACCTTTGCGCTGGAGCCCGTGGGCGTTGAACAGTCGTCTCTGATCGGCACGTCTGTGGTGCACAGCGCCGAGGAGATGCGCGTCGACGGCAGTCTGCGCGTGGGCAAGGTATGCCTCAGTGTGCCCAGTTTGGCTCGTGTGACCGGCGATGACGGCTTTATCGATCGCGAGTTTGAGCTGTGCAACACAGGTAGTCAGAATCGCGAGCTGAGCCCCAAGGGCATTGACAAGGGCGTGGGCGTGGCGCGAGCGCTGGCGTATCTGGGCCGCGAGGGAAATGCGCGCACCTTTGGCTTTGGCGATTCGGGCAACGACCTGGGCATGCTCGCCGCCGTCGAGACGGCCGTGGCCATGGGTAACGCCATGCCCGAGATCAAGGCGGTCGCCGACTACGTGACCGACGATGTCGCACACGACGGTACCGTCACAGCGATGCAGCATTTCGGCCTCATCTAATGAATCCCGCGTTCTGACGTTTGCTCAAACTGCGACTCTTCGCTTTTGCATGCTCAATCGATTTATCAATCCAAACACTGAGGTGTTTATACCGTTCGCCGAGAAGATAAAAAACCGCAGCTCACGCCTTGATAAACGTAGGTAAAGTGTTTAGCAGTTTAACGCCCATGTGCAAGCGAAAGGAATCAGGCAGATGGCAATCAAGGTGTTCGCTGACGGTGCAAACCTCGAGGGCATGCTCGACATGTACGAGAACGGCAACGTTCAGGGTTTCACGACCAACCCGTCCCTTATGAAGAAGGGCGGCGTGACGGATTACCGCGCGTTTGCCAAAGAGGTTCTGGCCCACATCACCGATGTATCCGTGTCGTTTGAGGTCTTTGCCGACGACGTCGAGACCATGGAGGTCGAGGCCCGCGAGATCGCTACCTGGGCCGAGAACGTCTACGTTAAGATTCCGTGCGTGACTACCAAGGGCGAGTCCACCGCCGAGCTGGTGCGCAAGCTTTCGGCCGACGGCATCAAGGTCAACGTCACCACCATCTTTACGCCTACGCAGGTCGATGAGATGGTCGAGGCCGTTGACGCCGAGACGCCGTCTATCATCTCGCTCTTTGCCGGCCGCATCGCCGATACCGGCGTCGACCCCATTCCGTTTATGACGGAGTCGGTTAAGAAGGCCGCCGCAAAGCCCAACTGCGAGGTCCTGTGGGCGTCCACGCGCGAGCTCATCAACATTTATCAGGCCGAGGCCTGCGGTTGCCAGATCATCACGGTGCCCAACAGCATCCTGGCCAAGCGCAAGAACATTGGTCGCGACCCGTACGAGGTCTCGCTCGATACCGTGCGCGGTTTTGCCAAGGATATCGCCGCTTTGGGCTTCCATATTCTGCCGTAACGCGAACACTGGCTACGCCGCGGGCTGCTCGCCCCGGCCTTTCCTTTCCCTATCGCTCACGCGCTTCGCGAGGGTCGCGCTAGGCAAAGGAAAGGCCGGGGCTGCCGACACGCGCTTACCGGCAAGTTGGCGCTTGGCTTCCATATCCTGCCGTGGGCAAAGGTACCCCCCGCCTGCGCCGTGCAAAATTGAGAGTATTCAGCAAGGTAAAGGTCTTTATCAGTTAACCGAAGCATGGAACGGCCCCCGTTTTGGCTCTGACGACGCTAAAACGGGGGCTGTTTTTTGTTTTTTCGTCTCTGAGGGGCATCCGGAACGGTGGAATTTGCAGAATACTCGCGATTTTGCACATCGCTACAGGGGGTACCTTTGCTTTGGCGGTTTACTTGCCCTGCACCATGGTGAGCGAGATCTTCTTGCGGTCGCGATCGACCTTTTCGACCCACACCTTGACCGTGTCACCGACGCGCACGACGTCGCTGGGGTGCTTGACAAAGCGGTTGGCCAGCTTAGAGATATGTACGAGGCCGTCCTGGTGCACTCCCACGTCGACGAAGGCGCCAAAGTCCACAACGTTGCGCACCGTGCCCTTGAGTTCCATGCCGGGTTCCAGGTCGTCGATGGAAAGCGCTGAGCGGCTAAAGACCACCTCGGGCGCATCGTCGCGCGGGTCGCGACCGGGCTTCTTGAGCTCGTTGACAATGTCGATGAGCGTGAGGGTGCCGCAGTCCAGGTCGCTTGCCAGCGCCGAGATAC
>CAJKQY010000029.1:0-20794 GCA_905202145.1 uncultured Collinsella sp. | reverse complement strand
CACCAGATCGGCCGTGCCAACCGCATCAACCTGGCTTTCTGCAACGACAGCCGCTACATGGGCGCGGCATCGTTTGCGTCCACGGGCTCCATCGTCGGCTACGACTTTATTTTCAACGACGTGCAGGATCGCCTAGACCCCTTCGATAACGAGACCTTCGACGTGAGCCCCATCGAAATGTATGCTGTCGCGACGGACATGTTATTTGGCACCGCTGCCTACCTGCCCGTCAAAAACGCCATGCTCGATATCGATTGCGTGCGTGCGTCGACCTCGTTGCCGCTGGTGACGCCGCCGGTCGAGATTGATGGTCACAAGTACGTCGACGGCGGTGTGGCAGATTCGGTGCCTGTCGAGCACGTGCTGGAAGAGGCCGGATACGATCGCGCGGTCGTCGTGCTTACGCAGGACCGCTCGTACGAAAAGGCACCCTACGAGTTTATGCCGGCCGCGCGTGCGCGCTATGGCGACTATCCCTATCTGCTCGAGGCCATCGAGACGCGCCACGACCGCTATAACGTCCAGCGCATGCACCTTTGGAAGTACGAGCGCGAGAGCCGTGCCCTGATCGTGGCTCCGCAAAAACCGGTCGAGGTCGGCCATGTGGAGCATGACACGGCCAAGTTGCTCGACTTGTATATCCAGGGTCGCCAGGAGGCAAAGCGCCTGCTCGCGGAAATACAGGAGTTCGTTGAGCGCTAAGACGACCGACCCACAAAAGGCGATAAAAGACAGGGGCCCAGAGAACCATTCGCACGCCGAGGGATCTCTGGGTCCTGTCTCGTGAAGGCACCGGGCATGGACGACATGTGCAGAAACTCTGGTCAGAGCCAAAATACCTGTTGACTCGGGAGACGAGCGGGGTAATATGGACGGGTTACTTGCAGAGCCCCGTGAATCTCTGTAACAACACGTACTGTACATGGAGGAGTCTAAGTGATTTCGAAATCGACTCACTACGCCAAGCAGGGCGAGGTCCAGCGCAACTGGGTTCTCGTCGACGCCGATGGTGCTGTCCTGGGCCGTCTTGCCACCCAGATCGCAATGATCCTGCGCGGTAAGAACAAGCCCCAGTTCACGCCCAACAGCGACTGCGGCGACTTCGTTGTCGTCATCAACGCCGATAAGGTCCAGCTTACCGGTAACAAGGCCGACACGAAGACCTATTATCGCCACAGCGGCTACAACGGCGGCCTCAAGGCTGAGAGCTTCCGCCAGGCTATGGAGAAGCACCCGGAGAAGGTCATCGAGCGCGCCGTCCGCGGCATGCTGCCCAAGACCACCCTCGGCCGTGCCCAGATGACCAAGCTTAAGGTCTACGCTGGTGCCGAGCATCCGCACGCTGCCCAGAACCCCACGAAGATTGAGCTGGAGGCTTAAAGATGGCTGAGAACACCGTTGTCTACCAGGGTACCGGCCGTCGTAAGAACGCCGTCGCCCGCGTCCGTCTCGTCCCCGGCACCGGCAAGGTGACCATCAACAAGCGTGACGCCGAGCAGTATTTCGGCCGTCATCAGCTCGTTGAGAACGCCCTTGCTCCCTTCAAGGTGACCGACACCGCCGGTCAGTTCGACGTTATCGCTCTGTGCGATGGCGGCGGCATCTCCGGTCAGTCCGGCGCCCTGCGCCTGGGCATCGCTCGCGCTCTTCTGAACGCTGGCGACTACCGTGCTGACCTCAAGAAGGCCGGTTTCCTTACGCGTGATGCTCGCGTGGTCGAGCGCAAGAAGTACGGCCTCAAGAAGGCCCGCCGCGCTCCCCAGTTCTCCAAGCGCTAAGGTTTTATCTCCTTTCGAGATACAATGTACAAGCGGGGCCTACCGATTGCTCGGTGGGTCCCGCTTTTCTTTTCGACTAGGGTGGGCGGCTTCGTTTTGCCCACTTGGGAAGGAGCGATCCTATGCCCCAGAACATCTTCGGTACCGATGGCGTCCGTGGCGTCGCCAACGCCGATCTTTCGTGCGACCTCGCGTTTCGCCTGGGTCGCGCGGCGACCAAGTTTCTTGGTCCGGACATCTGCATCGGCCGTGACACGCGCCTTTCGGGCACCATGCTCGAGAGCGCTCTGACTGCCGGCATTATGGCCGAGGGCGGCCGTCCGCATTGCTGCGGCGTTATCCCCACGCCCGCCGTGGCGCTGCTCACTGTTCAGAACGAGCTCGATGGCGGCATTGTCATCTCCGCTTCGCATAATCCGCCGGAGTTCAACGGCATCAAGTTCTTTAGCCGCAAGGGCATGAAGCTTCCCGATGCTGTCGAGGAAGAGATCAGTGCCTGGGTCATGTCCGAGGAAGCCATGGCTGCCGACACGCTGCCGACCGGCGCTGGTGTGGGCCATATCATCAAGATGAAGGACGCCCGCAAGGCATACGTCGACCACGCTATCAGCACCCTCGACGGCCTTAAGCTCGACGGCCTGGTCGTTGCCGTCGACTGCGGCCACGGTGCGTCCTGCCAGACCACGCCCGCCGCGCTGCAGCGCCTGGGCGCCACGGTCCACGCCATCAATACCGATTACTGCGGCACCGATATCAACGTCGAGTGCGGCTCCACTCACCTTGAGCCCCTGCGCGAGCTCGTGCTGCGCACCCACGCCGACATCGGCCTGGCCCACGACGGCGATGCCGATCGCGTGCTGTTCGTGGACGGCGAGGGCAACGAGATCGATGGTGACTACATCCTGGCCATCTGTGGCTCTGACCTTGCTGCCCGCGGCAAGCTTGCCAACTCCGAGATCGTCTCGACCGTCATGTGCAACCTGGGCTTCTCCATCGCCATGAAGGAGCAGGGCTTTGAGATGGTCCAGACCGCCGTGGGCGACCGCTATGTTCTTGAGCGTATGCTCGAGGACGGTGCCGTCATCGGTGGCGAGCAGTCCGGCCACATCATCTTCCTGGAGCACAACACCACTGGCGACGGTTTGGTGACGGCTCTACAGCTGCTGGCCGTGCTCAAGCGCACCGGCCGCACCCTCACCGACCTTGCCGGCATCATGAAGAAGTACCCGCAGGTGCTCGTCAACGTGCATTCGGACAACAAGGCCGGCCTGGACGATTGCCAGCCCATTTGGGACGCCGTCGCTGCCGCCGAGAAGGAGCTCAACGGTCGCGGCCGCATCTTGGTGCGCCCGAGCGGTACCGAGCCGCTGGTTCGCGTTATGGCCGAGGCCGAGACACATGAGCTGACCCAGCGTGTTGTTGACGATATCGTCGAGGTTGTCAAGCGCGAACTTCCCTAATGGCCAAAAACGGATGCCAAGTGGTAAACTGATACGGTTATTTTGATTGATTGGTATGTCCGAGGGGGAGCATGTTCACTAAAGTCCTGAGGTCTTTTGGTATGCGTGGTCGAGTCCTTACGCTGGATGCTCCCATCTCGGGCGACGTCATTCCGCTTTCCGAGGTAAACGATCAGACGTTTGCCACCGGCCTTTTGGGTCAGGGCGTTGCGATTCGGCCCACGGGCATGCGTGTGATCGCGCCGGCTGACGCGAAGGTCGAGGCCATTTTTCCCACGGGACACGCCGTTGCGCTTAACACGGTTGATGGCCTGGACGTGCTCATCCACGTTGGTTTGGACACTGTTCAGCTCGAGGGCAAGCACTTTACCGTACATGCGCAAGTGGGTGACATCGTCCATAAGGGCGATGTACTCATCGAGTTCGATCGCGAGGCAATTGCTGCCGAGGGCTACGATGTGACGGTTCCCATCTTGGTGTGCAACTCCGTTGAGTTCTCGAGCATCAAGGGCTCCGTTGGCGAGCATGTCGAAGAGATGGACCAGCTCATCGTTGCTCGCGAGCGCTAGTCGCTCCGCTTGGCCTTTGGCCTACAATTCAATCACGTTTACGGAGGGCGCCCTTGAAAGAGGACGCCCTCCGTGGCAAGATGGGATTTGTCCGAAGCTAAACAGCTTTGGGTCACCGTGGACGGGCAGGGGCCTCGACGCGGCTAGACACGAGACACATACATTACGCGACCTCGCCCTGGTGGCCGCACACGTTGGTTGCGGCCGACGCGGGCCGCGGGCAAGTGCTTGTAAGGGAAGCCTTGCCTCTCTTGTACGAGAAAGGACGCGTAATGAAGATCATTAAAGCTAAAGACTACGAGGATATGAGCCGCAAGGCCGCCAATATCATCTCGGCCCAGGTTATCCTCAAGCCCGATTGCGTGCTGGGTCTTGCCACCGGCTCCACCCCGATTGGCGCCTACAAGCAGCTCGCCGCTTGGTACGAGAAGGGTGACGTCGACTTTGCCGAGGTCAGCACCTACAACCTCGACGAGTATCGTGGCCTTTCGCACGACGATCCCCAGAGCTACCACTACTTTATGCGTGAGAACTTCTTCGATCACATTAACATCGACCTGAACAACACGCATGTGCCCGATGGCTCCAATCCCGACGCTGCCGCTGCCTGCTCTGAGTACGACAAGATCGTTGCTGCTGCCGGTTATCCTGATCTGCAGCTGCTCGGCATCGGTAACAACGGTCACATTGGCTTCAACGAGCCCGATGACCACTTCTCCAAGGGTACGCACTGTGTCGACCTTACCGAGAGCACTATTCAGGCCAACAGCCGCCTGTTCGACAGCATCGACGACGTGCCCCGTCAGGCCTACACCATGGGCACTCAGACCATCATGTATGCCCGCATGATCCTGGTCGTCGCCAACGGCGAGGCCAAGGCGCAGGCCGTACATGACATGTGCTATGGTCCGGTTACCCCCCAGTGCCCTGCCTCAATCCTGCAACTGCACACCAACTGCGTTGTCGTTGCCGACGAGGCCGCCCTTTCGCTCTGCAAGTAGCGATAGCCTATCACCTCGACATAGCTTTGCCGAAGGCCTCCGCTTTGCGGGGGCCTTTTTGCTGAGCGCGCGCCGTGTGCTTGACGAAAATCTTGCCGCGAACTTGACGGGTGCGTCAGGTGCAGCATGATTCATTCCATAACAGATACTATGCATAAATGCTATGAAAAGGTCGTAGACGGTAGCTGGCGTTAGGTGAGTTGCGCAACACAATTGAACAGCGCTCATTTGAGGTACACTGCCAAAGGATGGGACAAGCTGGCAAGCGCATTGACCTGCGCAAAGACTGATTGGTTGGGGGATAAGTTTCAATCGGACCACGCTGAACAAAAACTTGCCATTTGCGTACCAACAAACATCCTAAACCGTAGCATCGCTCTATTCATCTAGCGATACATATGGTCTAGCGTTACGGTGTCCATGTGGTCGAGTTGAGGAGCGGGCATGGTTAACGATTTGGGCAATACGGACGACCTCGAGCTTATGCCGCTGGGCAGCAGTTATACGGTGCGGCGCGATCGCTTGATGAACGAACTTATCGCCAAGGGCCGAAAGGCCGGCATCGTAGTCCTCTACGCGCCTGATGGCTTTGGGAAAACCTCGGTGTTGCTGCAGTATGCCCAAGAGGTTAAAAGCGATCCGACGCGAGGTCCCGTGCGGATCATCGAGGCAGACCGCGCCATTGGGCGCGAGGTGTTTATGCAGCTCGAGGTCGTTACCGAAGAGCTTAAGGACAAGCCGCACTCCCTGATTGCAATCGATAACGTGCCTAACCTCAGCCAGAGCGAGACCGAGGAGCTGATCGACCGAATCCGAAGCCTGCGTGCTATGGGGGTCGGGGTCTTTATGAGCTGCCGTCCTTCGAATCGCCAGCTGATTCATGGACTGGGCGATTCGATTAAAGTCAACGCGCAGATGCTCAAGGTGCATGCCTATGAGTATTCGGCGTGGGCATCGGCGTTTTCGATCAGCACATCGCTCGACTTCTATCAGCTTACGCAGGGCGTGCCTGAGCTCGTTTCGGCTATGCAGTCGGGACTATACGGGCAGGGAGACGTTGCCCAGATGCTCGAAAACGAGATCGTCAATATCTACGGTGCGGCACTTGTTGATTTGGCGTCGCTCGATAACAACGCCCTGTTTAGTGTGGCATGCTTGATGGTCTTAATGGGTGAGGGCAATATTTCGGAGCTCGAGGCTTGCGGTGTTAGGCTTTCGGCGATTGACCAGTCCTATCTTGTCCGCGATTATCCCATTTTTGGCGTTGATCCGGCAGACCGGAGCTTTACCTGCTTGGGTACCGAGGATAACGCACGCCTGCGATTGCGCAAGCTGGTCGCCGAAATCCGCCCCGAACTCGTTGTGCGGGCGGCGCGTATATTGATTAAAGCGGGTCGCTGCGATACCGCGATGGACCTCGCCGACGCGTTTTTGGACCGCAGTGCGGTGTTGGAGCTTGCCGGGCAGTATGGGGTCGATCTGGCCCTGACGGGGCATGGAGGGGATGTTTGCCGCGCGGCGCTGGGAAAGACCGAGGCAGATGGCCAGGCATCGGAGCCGACGCCTGACGAGGCGCTCGGCATCTATCTGGCGGCGGTGAGCGTCTCCAATACAAAGCTCGCGCGGTATATGGCCTCAATTATCGAGCATGCGGGCGAGCAAGCGATTTGCGAGCTCGATCCCGTGTCGTGGAAGGTGGCGCACGCGTTTACGGCCGCCTGTTATGGAGATAGTGGTCTGGGGCTTCCGGCAAGCCATGCAGCGTTGGAAAGTGAGGCGTCTTGTGCCGCACTCGACATGCTGTCCGCACATATCGAGATAAAACATGGGCTGACCGAGCGGGCGAAGGGTGGTGAGATCCTCGCGGGACTCAAAACGGATAAGGTCTACGATTGTGAGCTCGATATCGCGGGGACGTTTGTGCGGGCGGACCGCATGTTGACGGAGCTATTTGATGGGTCGTATGCAGGGACTGACGAGCGTGATGACGAGATGGCCCTGACGCTCGAGGCACTCGAAGCGCGTGGCATCCGAGCACTCGCCATCTGGGTGCGCATGGTATTATCGGCGCGGCGCCTGCTTGCCGGCATGCCGGTGACCGACGAGCAGGCATTCAATGAGCTCGACCGTTTTGCCGTGCGCGTGCGTGACAATCAAGTCCAGTTGTTTGGCTTGATACTGGAAGGCTGGCAGTCGCTGGCTGAGGGGCGTCCGGTCAATGCCAAATTCCGTGCGGTGCAGGTGCTCAGGCTTGCCGAGGAATCGATTGGATACATACGCGACAACGCACTGCTGCTAGAGCGCGCGGCGTACTTGCGCAATACATCGATGGTATCGGTGCGCGAAGAGGCAGAGCTGCTCGATTTGAGTCGAACGCAGGTCGGTGGTGCCGAGGCATGGATGGTGGCGCTGCATTTGGCCTCCGCGGGCCGCGATAGCGACCTTGCAGCCTGGATGTCCATGAACCGCCTAGGGATTTTGGATCCGTCGTATCGGCTGTTTGCGCGCCTTGCGATGCATTGTCTGGGTGAGCCGGCCGCTAGAATTCGAAAGAAGCTCCCGGTGCGCGAGCTGTCGCGGTATTCGCTGCGTGACGACTTTGAGGGCGAAGGCGAGCGTCTGTTCCAGGCTGGCGATGCCGAGGGTGTCGATGTAATTGGCCATATCGAGATCCGCATGTTTGGGGCGTTTCGCGCCGAGCGCGACGGGTTCCCCATCACGGATAAGATGTGGCGCCGCAAGAAAGCGGCGACGCTTGCCGAGCGGCTGGCGCTGGGCATGGATGCACTGGTCGACCGCGAGACGCTGGCTATGGAGCTGTGGCCCCATGCCGAGTTCAATAGCGCTCGTAACAATCTGTACTCGACGATATCGCGCCTGCGTTCGGCCTTGGGGCCGACACCGGACGGCAAGTCGTGTGTGCTGATCCAAAACGAGTGCATTGGGCTTAACGGCGATTACGTCAAGACTGACGTGCGGTTGTTTGATCAGATAAGCCGCGAAGTTTTGGGAAATCGTACGGGTGCGCGCGGACCCCATCTGATCGAGCTGTGCCTTAAGATCGAGCAGCTCTACGCCGGCCCGTTGTATGTTCCCAATGGCTGTAATCCCACCTACTTTTTACGTATGCGGCGCATTATGGAATCGAAGTATATCGACTGTATGATTCGGGGCGCGAATGCAGCCCTAGAAGAAAACGACCTGCAGTCGGCGGTATGGCTGGTGGAGTCGGGGCTGCGGCAAGAGACGGCGCGCGAGGACATGGTGCGTTGCGCTATGCGCGTCTACGGTGCGGCGGGGCGACGACGCGATATCGTCGAGCTGTACAGTGGGCATATGCATCACCTGAGGGAGCAGGTCAATGGTGTGCCCGAGCCCGAGACGCGGCGTCTGTACGAGCGCTTGGTGGAGGGCAGGCTTAACCGCGTGCTCGTCGAGCGATAAAAAATGAGCGTCCGAATTGCTCGGACGCTCGCAAGCTTGATGTATGTTGACTCGCCGGATCGTTGGCTCTTAGACGAGCTTGATCTTCTCGATGTCCTTGCGCGAGGACTCGCGATACAGCGAGAACTTGCGGCCGATAACCTGGACGACCTCGGCATGGCAGCGGTCGGCGAGCTCTTCGGCGGCCTCGCGGGCGGAAAGGCTGGAACCATCGAGTACGGAGCACTTAACGAGCTCGTGCTTCTCCAGGTAGGCGACCGTCTGCTCGACGGTGCCCTCGTTGATGTCGGACTTGCCGATGATGATGGCGGGGTTGAGGTGATGGGCCATGCTGCGAAGCTGCTTGACCTGGGCTCCTGTCAGTGCCATGGGTTCTCGCTTTCTATGTTATGGGGCGCCCCGCGATGGGGCCTTAATCTACGTGAGCTGTCCCACGATAGCGCAGGAACGGCGCGGTGTGGGGCGTGTTTGCCCAGTTCAAAAAGAATGCGGATGCCGAGCGGAAGAACTGCGCGGGTTACAGGCGGACGTGTACGGCGGCCGAAAGCGGTCTATGGACGGCCCGAAGAGACCGGCTCCCATGCAATAAACGCCCAACGGACCTTGCGGACGTGGTCGAGCATGTAGCGCCCCTGCGGCACGCCCTTGGACCCCGGCTCGCCGGCATGGGGATTCTCAATCATATGCTGAGCGACGTAGTCGCGCAGACGGTCGATCTTATCCTCGTTACCGTGCTCGAGCATGCGGGAGAAGTCCGCCACGCCCGCCTCAAGGCTATCGAAGGTATCGCGACGAGGCGATTCAAAGTACGTAACCTGCGGCAGGGCACCCATCTGAATGAGGATATTAAAGGCATACACAAAGCCATTACTGCAGGTAACCGAGGCACCGATGGCATTCATCAGGTGCAGGTCATAGCGCGGGCTGGAGTTGGCGACCATCGTGACAGCACAACGCCGACGAGCCGTACGATCAAGCTTGGCAAGCGCGCCTTTTAGGTTGGTCGTGGTGACAGAGCGACTGGCAAAAGCAACATCTATCGCTTTTGCGACCGGCCCAACCAAATCCCAGTCATCATCCCAAGCAAGCTCAAGCGGTGTAATGCGATCCTCGAGCCCATAGTACTCAATGCCAGCATCAAGCGTGCCCAACATAGCAGGGGAAAAGTCAGCAGCAATCACAGGATGTCCGTCTTGCGCAAGCGGAATAGCAATCGACCCAGCCCCACACCCCATATCGAGCACGGATTCACCAGGCTTTAACGCCAACAGCTTTATAAAATCCCGGGCATACGGAGCAGTCTCCAACGGCCGAAAATGCCGAGCCCTTTTATCCCACTCAAAAGAATCATCAGCCCGCCGCCGACCAGCCTGCAGGTGTATCCATTCGCCATTCCAATCAGCAGAAAGGAGCTCAGAGCGAGCATCCCCATCAACCACGGGCCAACCTCCTAGCAACAAAAAAGCGACTCCTCCCAAAAGAAGAGCCGCAACCAGCATATATCAGAAAGAACCGATCCAACGCCAAACCGCCGTATCGACCATGTAGTGCAGGAGCGAAGCAACTGCAACCGGGATAGAACTCAACTGAGATCCCGATGTGCGGGAGCCCCGGGGAGGGCAAATATATAAGGTCGATCGCGAGTTCCGCACGAGCCGGAGAGCACTTAATGTGCTCTCCGTGCGAGTCAGGACTGTCCGAGCAGGCGACCTTATATATTTGCCCTCCCCGGGGCGCCTCGCCAGTCCCCCTCAGCTAGTTCTTGAGCGAGTTCAGCGGTGCCGGGAAGCGTCCGCCGCGGTGGGCAAGCACGGTGCCGGCGTTGGGGTTCACCGGCATGATGGGCGCACGGCCGAACAGGCCGCCGTACTCAACGCAGTCGCCCACGCCCTTGCCGATGGCGGGAATCACGCGCACGGCCGTGGTCTTGTTGTTGATGACGCCGATAGCCATCTCGTCGGCGATGATGCCGGCGATGGTCTCGACCGGGGTGTCGCCGGGGATGGCGATCATGTCCAGGCCGACGGAGCACACGCAGGTCATGGCCTCGAGCTTCTCGAGCGAAAGCGCGCCAGCCTCGACGGCGGCGATCATGCCGGCGTCCTCGGACACGGGGATAAAAGCGCCCGAGAGGCCGCCCACGCTGGAGCTGGCCATGACGCCGCCCTTCTTGACGGCATCGTTGAGCATGGCGAGCGCGCAGGTCGTGCCCGGGCCACCGCAGGTGCCAACACCGATGATCTCGAGGATGCGGGCAACGGAGTCGCCGATGGCAGGCGTGGGGGCCAGCGACAGGTCGACGATGCCCTTCTCGACACCCAGGCGATGGGCGGCCTCGCGGCTCATGAGCTCGCCGGCGCGGGTGATCTTAAAGGCGGTCTGCTTAATCTTCTCGGCGACTTCCATCATCGATGCGGAATCGGGTAGCGTCTCCAGGGCTGCGGCCATAACGCCGGGGCCCGAAACGCCAACGTTGATGACGGCGTCGGCCTCGCCACCGCCGTGGACGGCGCCCGCCATAAACGGGGAGTCCTCGACCATATTGGCAAAGCAGACAAACTTGGAAGCGCCGACGGAGTCCTGGTCGGCCGTGAGCTTAGCGGCGTCGATGATGGTCTGCGCAGCCATGAGTACGGCGTCCATGTTGATGCCGGCGCGCAGGCTGGCGACGTTGACGCTGGAGCAGACGCGGCTGGTGGTAGCGAGCGCCTGGGGGATGGACTGGATGACGCGGCGGTCGGCGTCGCCGATGCCCTTCTGGACGAGCGCGGAGAAGCCGCCCAGGTAATCGATGCCGAGCGTCTCGGCCGCGCGGTCGAGGGCATGCGCGATGGGGGTGAGGTCCTCATCCTTGCAGCACGCGGCGATCTGCGCCACCGGGGTGACGGAAACGCGCTTGTTGACGATGGGGATACCGTACTCGCGCTCGAGGTTCTCGGCGGTCTCGACCAGGTGCTCAGCCGTGTGCGTCACGTGGTCGTAGATCTTCGTGCACATGCGGTCGAGGTTCTCGTCACCGCAACCCATGAGCGAAACACCCATGGTGATGGTTCTGATGTCGAGGTTCTGCTCCTCAACCATGCCGCGGGTTTCCGCGATTTCTGCGGGCGTGATCGCCATCCTTGCGCTCCTATCTGCCAAAACGAGCATAGTCCTCTATATTTTAACGTGCCGCACGTGCCAAGTGGCGCATGCGGCACGTTTTGGTGCTCGGTTGTTTCCGTTGTGTTACTGCCCAAAGACCTCTTCGGCGATACGCGCGCTCTCGGCGGCATCCTTGGCGTAGTAGTCTGCGCCAATCTGTTTGGCGTATTCGGGGGTGAGCACGGCGCCGCCCACGATGATCTTGACGCCCGGCACCTCGGCATGAAGCAACTTGATGGTCTCTTCCATGGCCACGACGGTAGTAGTCATAAGCGCCGAGAGGCCGACGAGCTTGATGTCACGCTCCCGTACAGTCTTGAGCACCTCTTGCGGGTCGACGTCGCGGCCTAGGTCAAAGACGGTATAGCCGTAGTTATCGAGCAGCATCTTAACGATGTTCTTGCCGATGTCGTGGATATCGCCCTTGACGGTGGCCACGCAGATCTTGCCCTTGTCGGCAATCTCGCCGGCGGGCATCAGGCGCTTGATGGTGTCGAAGCCCACGCGCGCTGCCTCGGCCGAGGCCATGAGCTGCGGCAAGAAGAACTTTCCCTGGTCAAAGAGGACGCCAACCTCGTCGAGGGCGGGGATAAAGTGATTGTTGATGAGGTCCATGGCGTCGTGATCTACCAGCAGACGCTCGGTCTCGGCCGCGATCTCGCCTTTGCGGCCCGAGACGACCATGTGGCGGATAGGATCGTCATCGGCGCTTGCGGTGGCGCCAGCGGCGGGCGAGGCGTCGGTCGATACCGCCTGGGCCGCCGCCGGGTTCGCGGCGATCTTGTACGGGTCGGTCCAGCCGGCGTAGCGCTCGATGTATCCGGTCGAGCCCTCGTCCTCAACGCTCAGCACGCGATAGCTGTAGACGGTGTCCATAAAGCGCTTGGAACCCGGGTTCATGATGGGGGCGTCCAGGCCCGCACCAAAGGCGGCGGCCAAAAAGACCGAGCCCAGCAGCGGCCGCGCGGGCAGGCCAAAGCTGATGTTCGATACACCGAGTGCGCACTTGACGCCTAGGCGCTCCTTGCACATAGACATGGCACGTAGAATCTGCTCAGCCTGGCGCTGGTTGGTCGAGGCGGTCATGACCAGGCAGTCGATGAGGATGCGGTCCGGGCCGATGCCGTAACGGGCGGCCTCGGCCACGATGCGCTCGGCGATGGCGAAGCGGGCCTCGGCGGTATCGGGGATGCCGCCCTCGTCGAGCGTAAGGCCGACGACGTTGGTACCGTAGTGGGCGACCAGGGGGAAGATCTCGTCCATGATCTGCTGTTTGCCATTGACCGAGTTGATGATGGGCTTGCCGGCGTAGCGGCGCACGGCGGCCTCGACGGCTGCGGGGTCGGTGGAGTCGATCTGCAGCGGCAGCAGCGTGGAGCCCTGGAGCTGCTCGGTGGCCTGCTGGATGACCTTGACCTCGTCGATCTCGGGCAGGCCCACGTTGACGTCCAGGATGTCGGCGCCCTGCTCCTGCTGGCTGATGCCCTGGCTCACGACGTAGTCCAGGTCGCCGTCGCGCAGGGCCTGCTGCAGGCGCTTTTTGCCGGTGGGGTTGATGCGTTCGCCGATGACGGCGATCTTGTGGCCGTCGCAGGGGAGGTCCACGACCGTCTGGGCGCTCGTGACCGACATACTGGGCTTGCGGTGACGCGGGCTGGGCGTGTGGGTGTCGATGAGGGTACGAAGTGCCGCCATGTGCGTGGGCGTGGTACCGCAGCAGCCACCCACGACGCTCACGCCGTCCTCAATCATGCCGGCGACGGCCTCGGCGTATTCGGGTGCCTGGATATCAAAGACGGTATTGCCGTCATCGTCCACGCGGGGCAGTCCCGCATTGGCCTGCACCATAACGGGCTTGTCGGTGACGGTGAGCATACGCGCGGCGAGTCCTCGGAGCTCGGCCGGGCCCTGGCTGCAGTTGATGCCCAGGACGTCGGCGCCGATGGCGTCGAGGGTGATGGCGGCGACCTCGGGGCTCGTGCCCAAGAAGGTGCGACCGTCTTCCTCAAAGGTCATGGTGGCAAAGACGGGCAGGTCGGAGTTCTCGCGACAGGCGAGGACGGCGGCCTTGATCTCGGCAAGGTCGGTCATGGTCTCGATAATAAAGAGGTCCACACCCGCGGCGACGCCGGCGCGCACCTCCTCGGCAAAGAGGTCATAGGCCTCGTCAAAGCTGAGGGTGCCCAGGGGGCGCAGCAGGGCGCCGATGGGGCCGATATCGCCGGCGACGTAGCGGGCACCGGCCGAGCGGGCGCAGGTGACTGCCGCGGCAAAGACGTCTGCCACGGTGGCGGTGCCGTCGAGCTTGTGGGCGTTGGCGCCAAAGGTGTTGGCGGTGATCACGTCACAGCCGGCCTCGACGTACCGACGCTGGATATCGGTGATGACCTGGGGCTCCTCAAAGTTGAGCAGTTCGGGCAGGGCGCCTGCCTTCATGCCAGCCGCCTGCAGCATGGTGCCCATGCCGCCGTCAAACAGCAGGTGCCCGGTGCCTTCGATGGCGGCACGCAGGCGGTCATCCTTAATGTGCAGGTCGTCGATCGTGCGTGTCTTGTATGCAGCGCCATTGCGACGGGCAGCATCAACGGGCGCCGCCAGCGCAGCACCGTCAGAATCTTGAGTGATAAGTATGTTTGAGCTATTCGCCATGTGCATCCATTTCGTCTAGAGCCCACTGAGGAATTTCTATTTGAAGAGATTTGTCGGGCTCGATATCTTCGATTCGCTTGTTGTAGTGGGCGAGAAGCCGTGCGACATTTAATCGAATTAGGCCTCGCTTGTAGAACGATAATTCTTCAATATTGATGCCGATAAACGATTCGAGCGCGATAACCTGCACGCGATTGCCGAGTCCCTCACTTTCGAACAGTCCGTAAGCGAAGGAAACTTTATCGTGGGGGACAACGACGATGGGCCGAATACCATTTCGAATGTTATCTCGGCATCGATCGGTTAATTTGGCCATTGGCGATACAGTCACATGAAATGCAGCATCATTGATTTGGAAATCGCCAGAACGGTCTGTCTGCTGGTCGGCGGCGTTTGAGTTGTCCTTTCCGATTTCTATGGTTGGAAATAACATCTCCAGTTTTGCACCTACCAGGTGCTGTGCGACGGTACCTGTTGGCTTATCGGACCGTAGGCTTGCTTCGGCTAGGATATCATCGACAATGACAGAAATTGGTTTTTGAAGATCGATTTCGACTTTGATTCTCTGCCGGTTAAAGAAATCGACCTGGATTCGCTCGACGAAGAAATTGGCGATTGCATTCGCAGCTTCAAGACGAGTGTCTTCGCAAGTGTCACTGGGTAGGGCAGAGTTGATAATTGTGGCAAGCTCAAGCGCCATCGGGAGTGTGCCGCGTGAGGTTCTGCCGCCCTCTGATGCGAAGGCACGCGTTTCCCCATGTCTGGCTAAAACTGTTTTGATGCATGCTCCACTTAGGCCTCGTACTTGGCTCCCCTTGTCCGATTGCACGTAATCGTCGGTGAGCGGAAAACGGTTCTGCAACAGCTCGCTTATACCTATGCCAACCGCCATGACGTTACGGTTGACATTGCCTCGCTTGCTGCGCTTGGATTCGTACCAGAGTTCAATGGCATCCAAGATGCCTTTATCGGGCTCGCTCAAGGAGCAATTGGTCATTTCCATTATTGTCCACTCCGTTCCTTGAAGACATAAGCGCGGGTTTGACTGCATTTTTTATAAGCCAAGTGACAACTGGCACGGCAACTGCATCGCCGAATGCGTAGCGAATCTGAGCATCAGAGAAGCCGCTAAACTGACATGAGTCAGCACCTTGGAGACGGGCATATTCAGTTCCAGTCATCCAGCGAACTTCTATCTTTCCGTTTTCGCATATAACGACTGCCTGTCTTGATGAGCCGCCGCGGGCCGTTCTTAGACATCCGGCAATTTCTTCTTCACGGATTTCCCAGCGCACAACGCCCGATCGCGTGCGACGGTAAGCAGTGCGAACAATTTTTTCTTTGGCATTTAAGAAGCGCTGAAGGCGCTCTGCTTGATGCGGTGCAAGTGAGTCGATAAATGCTTGTATTTGGTTTTTGTTCCACCAACGCTTGTCGTCCTCGGGAATATTTTCAACAACCATTGCAAGGCCCGTCATACGAAGTGGGCTCGGCTCGTTTAGGTGAGAGACGTGCGTAATGAGTGAAGGGTCGGAGTGAATCCAGGAGACCTTTTCAGGGCGAAGCGAGGAATCGAGTCGGCTGTTGGGAAGAGGGTTTTTTAATCCGACGACAAACATGCGGGGGCGTGACTGGGGAAGCCAGTGCCGTGCATCGATAAAATAAGCGTCGCATGAATAGCCTAAACGATTAAATTCCTGGCAAACGAGTCTAAAGTCATCACTGTTATTAGACGTGGCAAGGCCGATGACATTTTCGAGAACAAGTGCCCGCGGGGCGCGATCGCTCATTCCTTCGATGGCCTTAATAAAGCCAAAGAACGCACTGGACTCTTTGCCAGAGATAAGTCCCTCCCTGTTTCCCGCGAGAGATAAGTTTGTGCAAGGGCTTGACGCCCATGCGATGTCGGCTTGGGGTATTAGGTCGGGGTCGAGTGTGTGGACATCCTGCTCGACTAGATGCTCATCGCCCCAACACTGGCTGTACATGGCGCATTTAGTATGGTCTATGTCATTTGCCCAGATTGTTTTGATTCCGGCTTTTGCCATGCCGGCACGAGCCAAGCCAATGCCTGAAAAAAACTCAAGCGCGGTTAGTTGTGGCGAGAACTGCAGAATGTTGTGCATGTACTGGCTTTCAGATAGTTGTTATTTGGCATCTTATGGTACTTGTTTGTGAGGACATCCGCTTACATACGGATGAGATTCCCTCGATACCGTGCTATCAATTGACATTTTATTCAGAATGCGAATAGCAGGTGGTGTGGGCGGCGCGGAAGCGGCAGTGCTCACGCATGCGGCAGATATTGCAGGTGGGGCGGCTCTGGGCGTCGTGGACTTCGCCGTCGAACAGGCCAATCACCGCGGTCACGCTCTTGGTGGGCATGAGCAGGCTGGTCGGCGTGACGGTAAGCCCGATGAGCCGCGTGGCGTTGAGCGCAGCTACGATCGAGCGCTGGGCCGAGAGTGGGCAGTCGCCATAGCCGGGACTGAAGCGCCAGTTGCCGGCGAGTCCGTGTGCGGCGGCCGCAGCCTTGACCTGCTGGTCCATCTGCTCGACGGCGGCTTCTACATAGGCAGAGCATGCGGCGTCGAGCACGGCTCCCTCCAGGGGCTGCTGGGCTCCCGTGGTGCGCAGACGACGCTCGGCGTCCATGCCGAGGGTGCATGCCATGAGTGCGGCAAAGCGGGCGTCTTTGAGATGTCGATAGATATCACGACCCCGCAGCTCAACATTGGTGCCAACCAAGCGGATGCAGGGCTCGCCCTGCTCGTCAACGCCCGTGGCATCGACGGCAAACATGCGTCGCACGCCGCGGGGCTCGATATCCAGCTCTAGGCGCTCGACCACAAGCTCAATTCGTCGTGACAGCTCGGGCTCAATCTGCTGGCCGCCGTAGCCCAGATACCGCAGCATCTCGGCACGGTCGACACGGGGATGGTGCGCAGCGTCGATACGGTAAAGCGCCGGCGACGCAAGGTCGGCCGGCACTTCAACAACGGTTGTATCGACGTGCGGTTTTTCCATTACCCCAGGCGCTCCATAATGGTCGCGGCGATCGCAGGACGGTTCATAGTGTACAGGTGCAGGCCGTCGGCGCCGTGCTCCTTAAGGTCGCAAAGCTGACGAGCAGCATAATCTACACCGGCTGCCTGCAGGCTCTCGGGGTCGTTCTCGTACTTGGCGAGGATCTTGATGACGGGGGAGGGCAGCGACGCGCCGCACATAAAGACCATGCGGCTGATCTGCGACTTGCCCATAAACGGCATGATGCCCGCGGTAATGGGCACGGTGATGCCGGCCTTGTCGGCAAGCTCGCGGAAGCGATAGAAGCACTCGTTATCAAAGAAGAGCTGTGTCACAAAGAAGCTTGCGCCGGCATCTTGCTTTTGCTTGAGGTGCTCGACCGAGACGTTGAGGTCCTCGCAGGCAATGTGGCCCTCGGGGTAGGCTGCGGCGCCCACACAAAAGCCGGCGTCGACGAGCTCGGGGATGAGGTCGCGGGCGTAGGCGTAGTCCGAGGCGGGCTTGTCGTCCTCAGTCGCGCCAGCGGGAAGATCACCACGCAGGGCCAGGATGTTTTCAACGCCGGCGGTGCGATACTCGTCGATTTTGGCGGCGATATCGGCATGCGTGCGGCCCACGCAGGTGAGATGCGCCACTGAGGGTGTATCGAATTCGCTCGTAATCATATGCGCGATGGGGGCGGTGGTGGCACCGTTACCCGAGCCGCCGGCCGAGCAGGTGACCGAGACAAAGCTCGGCGAAAGCTTGCACAGATTGCCTGCCACTTCGCGAGCCGTGTCGAGGGTTAGCTCGCCCTTGGGCGGGAACATCTCAAACGAAACGGGTGCGGTGCCCTGGGATGCTGCCTGCTTAAAAACCTCGTCGACGCGCATATCGTGCTCCTTTAGATGCCTGGGTGCGATGTTTTGTTGCAAGGATTCTACAGCACCACTGCGCTAAGGTGGAGTTTCTCTCGCTATCTGGGGATACCAATCGAAAATGCTTCGCTATCGGCATTTCCTATAACAGGGTAGTCAATCTAAGATGGGGCTATATTGAATGATATTTGATGCGAAATACCAGTTAAGAAAGCCCCGTCCCAAATTGACTACCCTTAAATCATGGGGAGAGGTCTGCAATTTATACAGTTGATTGGCCATTAAGGGCGGCAGCGCCGCTGTGATGCGGTAACCTCATTGATTGGTTTCGTGACAGCAACATAACGGTAATGTTGCGGAAACACGGCGAGTCTAGGCTATGACTCGTTCGTTAGTAATCAACACCGCTTCTCACGCGGTGCCGATACGAAGGGAGTTCCGTATGGCCGAACTTACTGACCGCTTCGGGACCATGGTGTTCTCTGAGGAAGTCATGAAGGACTACCTCCCCAAGGACATTTGGAAGCGCCTTGCTGCAACCCTCGAGGACGGTGAGCCGCTCGACCTGGATGTGGCCAACGCCGTTGCCCACGCCATGAAGGTCTGGGCCATCTCCAAGGGCGCGACGCACTACGCGCACTGGTTCCAGCCGCTTTCGGGCATTACTTCCGAGAAGCACGACAGCTTCCTCGAGCCCAACCACGACGGCACCGCCATTACCAAGTTTACGGGCAAGAACCTCATCCAGGGCGAGCCCGATGCCTCCAGCTTCCCCAACGGCGGCCTGCGTGCCACCTTCGAGGCCCGTGGCTACACCGCCTGGGATCCCACCAGCCCCGCTTTTATCAAGGACGATGTCCTGTGCATCCCCACGGCTTTCTGCTCCTACACGGGCGAGGCCCTGGACAAGAAGACCCCGCTGCTGCGCTCCATGACCGCGCTCTCGCGTGAGTCCAAGCGCGTTTTGGCGCTGTTTGGTAAGACCCCCAAGAAGGTCGTTCCTTCCGTGGGCGATGAGCAGGAGTACTTCCTGATCAAGAAGGACGCTTACCGCAAGCGCAGGGACCTGGTCATCACCGGCCGCACCCTCTTCGGTGCTGCTCCCTGCAAGGGCCAGGAGCTCGAGGAGCACTACTTTGGCGCTATCCGCCCCACCGTCTCGGCCTATATGAAGGACCTGGACGATGAGCTGTGGGCGCTTGGTATTCCCGCCAAGACCAAGCACAACGAGGTCGCTCCTTGCCAGCATGAGCTCGCCCCTGTCTATGGCGAGGTCAACGAGGCCATCGACCAAAACCTGGTCATGATGGAGAAGATGAAGCTCATCGCCTCCCGTCACGACTTGGTCTGCCTGCTGCACGAGAAGCCCTTCGAGGGCATCAACGGTTCGGGCAAGCACAACAACTGGTCGCTTGGCACTGAGTCCGAGAACCTGCTCGACCCGGGCGACACCCCGCTCGACAACCTGCAGTTCATCGTCTTCCTCACCGCGGTGATCGAGGCCGTCGATAACTATCAGGAGCTCTTGCGCGCCTCCGTTGCCTCGGCCGGCAACGATCATCGTCTGGGCGCCAACGAGGCCCCTCCGGCGATTATGTCCATCTTCCTGGGCGACCAGCTTACCGAGGTCGTCGAGAAGATCATCGATGGCAAGGCTTCCGTCCATGCCACGCGCGGCGTGCTCGACCTGGGCGCCGATACCCTGCCCAAGTTGATGCAGGACAACACCGACCGCAACCGCACCTCCCCGTTCGCCTTCACCGGCAACAAGTTCGAGTTCCGTGCCTGCGGCTCCGAGCAGAACGTTTCCGACTCCAACCTGGTGCTCGATGCCGCCGTGGCCAAGTCGCTCAAGTCCTTCGCCGACGCACTCGAGGGTACGCCCGAGGATAAGTTCCAGGACGCCGCGCTCGAGTACTGCAAGAAGGTGCTGACCGATCACCAGCGCATCCTGTTCTCCGGCGACGGTTACTCCGACGAGTGGCCCATTGAGGCCGAGAAGCGCGGCCTTGCCAACAACAAGACCACGGCCGACGCCCTGCCCGCCTTTGTTTCCGATAAGGCTATCGCGCTCTTTGAGGAGACGGGCGTCCTGACTAAGGCCGAGGCCCAGTGCCGTTACGACTGCAAGCTCGAGAAGTACAACAAGCTCCTCAATATCGAGGCGCGCACGATGAAACGCATGGTTCGCCGCTTCTTCCTGCCTGCAATTAACAGCTTCGCAGCTGACGTGGCGAGGGATATTGCCCAGGTCAAGGCGGCGCTACCCTCTGCTGATCAGACGTTCCAGGAGAAGAAGCTGCAAACGGTGGTTGACGGCACGAAGCGCGTGGAAGAGGCGCTCGACGCCCTCAACACCGCGCATCTTGCCAATGTCGAGATTGCCGACCAGCAGGAGCGTGCAAACGACAACGCGCACCATGTCATTCCGCTTATGGACGAGCTCCGCGCCGCTGTCGACGCGATGGAGATTGTCGTCGACGACAATCACTGGCCGGTGCCGACCTACAACGAGATTCTGTTCTACTGCTAAAACGCAAGGTCATAGCCATATGGAAGAGCCCCGAGATAATTCGGGGCTCTTTTTTCGTTGGCTCTGATTTCACTTTAGTATTTTCTTGCGTTCAAACGCAATTGGCATGCGTCCAAATTCTAAAGTCGGATTGCACAAATGCAATTGCGAAAAGTTGAGTCTATCGCACTTAGATTACTTGACATGACGTATCGCGTCGTTACAATGCCTTTTAGCACTCAAAGACGGGGACTGCCAAAGCAAAATGCGAAAGCGGTCCTTCGAGAACAGGAAGCGAAACGCCATGAAGAAATTCAAAACAGAGAGCAAGAAACTGCTCGACCTCATGATCA
>CAJKQY010000028.1:0-20903 GCA_905202145.1 uncultured Collinsella sp. | reverse complement strand
AACATCCGCGACGTCCTGCCGCACCCGCGCACCGTGGGCAACGCCGACTTCTAATCTCCACAGCGCACTCAGCGCATTACAGCGCATCACGCCAGCGCCTCTCGGCAAGCCGAGGGGCGCTTTTTTCAACAGCATCCGTCAAGCTTTTGGCAAGGTTTTGGTCAGTTAGGCAGGGTTGTTGAAAACTCGACCCGCCGTTTGCCGGCAACCATCGACCGTCCAAGGCGTCATGCGTCCTTAGCCAGGCTCCGCGCCCTAGGCTCTGATCTGCCATCACCAAAAAAGGAAAGGACGTGGGCGCTATGACCGAAGCCGTTGTTGAAAACTACGAGACCACGACCAGGGGCTCCGCCTCGATGGCAGCCTATCGCGCCGTACGCATCCTGCAGCTCTTGAGCGAGAACACCGGCGAGGACAAGGCGCTGCTTTCCGACGAGCTGGTCGAGCTCCTCGCCCATCCCGACGACCCCGCCCGCATGCCCATCTCGGCGGCACGCCGCAGCATCTATACCTCGATATCTGCACTTCGTCACGCCGGATACGAAATCGACTATAAGCGCGGCGTGGGCTATCGGCTCCTCACCCGCCCGCTTGCTGACGAAGAGATCATACGGCTCCACGGCATGGTCATGCGCAACCGATCGACGCCCATAGCCATTCGAAAGAGCATGGCGCAGCACCTGGTCGCCATGGCGAGCGCCGATGTTCGCGACTATCTCGATATGCCCGAACCGGCACCGGCCGCCAACGACGCACCCGTCAAGACAACGCGTCCGCACGCCAAGCGTATCGACACGTGCGAACTCGTCGAACAGGCCATCGACCATGGAACAACTGTCAGCTTTGATATCACAAACGTCCTGACCCGAGGCGAAATCGAGGTGGTACGGATGACGGTCCGGCCCTTTGCCATCAGGCAGCGCGATGGCGTCTCGTATCTGCTGGGAACGGTCTACGACACCCGAGGCGCCGACGACACCCTGCGCACCGTTGAGGTCAGCCGTATGAGAAACGTCAGCACGCGTTTGCTCGACGGCAAGAAACTCTTTGCCGCGCTAGACGAAGAAGACAGCCCCGCACCCGCAGCATAAGCCCCGTTACCGTCCGTCGTTCCTCAGCACCGCCCATCCGGTTCAGTATTAAAAAACCCGCCAGGTTATTGTAAAAATGGACATCGGCGTTACTATAGTCCCACTTGCACTTTTTCCTAGTGCAGTGTTTCCAGTCATTTTTATACTGGGGGTAATGATATGAAGGACATCACCATCAGCCGCAGGAGCCTTCTTGTCTCCGCTGGCCTGCTCGCGCTCGCTCCGCTCGCCGGATGCGGCGGCAACTCTGGTTCCGGCTCCGCTGCCGCCGGTTCCGACTACACCATCGGCGTTCTGCAGCTTACCGAGCACTCCGCGCTCGATGCCGCCAACGACGGCTTCGTCAAGGCCATCAAGAAGAGCGGTCTCAAGGTCAAGATCGACCAGAAGAACGCCCAGAACGACCAGTCCACGTGTAAGTCCATTGCCGACAAGTTCGTAGGCGACGGCGTCAACCTGATCTATGCCATCGCTACGCCCGCCGCGCAGGCTGCCGCCGGCGCCACCGCCGATATCCCCATCGTTGGCTGCGCCATCACCGACTACGCTGCTTCCGGCCTGGTCCAGGACAACGACAAGCCCGGCACCAACGTCACGGGCGCTTCCGACCTCACCCCGGTCGCCGAGCAGCTCGAGATGATGCAGAAGGTCCTGCCCGACGTTAAGAAGGTCGGCCTGCTCTACTGCACTGCCGAGTCCAACTCCGACGTCCAGATCAAGGCCGCCAAGAAGGAGCTCGACAAGCTGGGCCTCGAGTACACCGACTTCACCGTCTCGAGCTCCAACGAGATTCAGTCCGTCGTCGAGTCTGCCGTGGGCAAGGTCGATGCGCTGTACTCCCCCACCGACAACACCATCGCCGCGGGTGCTTCGCAGGTCGGCCAGATCTGCAAGGAGAACAAGCTCCCCTTCGTTACCGGCGAGGAGGGCATGTGCAAGGCCGGCGGTCTGTTCACCCTCTCCATCAACTATGAGGACCTGGGCTACGCCGCGGGCGAGATGGCCGTCAAGATCCTGAAGGGCGAGGCCAAGCCCGAGGATATGCCGATCAAGCACCTCTCGAGCAAGGACCTGGTCGTCGTCAAGAACGACGAGATGGCCGAGGCCCTGGGCATCGACCTCTCCGCTCTGGACGAATAGCGCCATGCGCGGTGACGCGTCTAGGGCCCGCACGCGCGCCACGGCTGCGTTATTCAATATCTGAGTCATTGGGGCGAACGCTAAAGACCGGCGTTCGCCCTGCTTGTTTCGGATGAGACAAAGCCTCCGTCCGCAGCTCTTTTATGCATTGTTACCGCTATTATGGAAAATCACGTGTCCACCCTATCCTAGGAGGTATGAAGCATGCTCATTGCATTGCAGGGCGCCGTTTCCCAGGGTGTCCTCTGGGGCATTATGGTGCTTGGCGTGTTTATCACGTTCCGCCTGCTCGACATCCCCGATATGACCTGCGACGGCAGCTTTGCCCTCGGCGGCTGTGTTTGCGCCGTGCTCATCGTCAACAATAACGTCGATCCCTTGCTCGCCGTGTTGGCCGGCATGTGCGCCGGCGCCATCGCCGGCGCCGTCACGGGCATCTTGACCACCGTCTTTGAGATTCCCGCAATCCTCGCCGGAATCCTTACGCAAATCAGTCTGTGGTCCATCAACCTGCGCATCATGGGCAAATCCAACACGCCCATCCTTGCCAAGGGCACCATCTTCTCATCAGTCAGCCACATGACGGGCCTGCCGCAGTCCACCGTTGCCATCATCCTGGGCATTGTGCTGGCCGTGGCCATCGTCGCCATCCTGTACTGGTTCTTTGGCACCGAGATCGGCTCGGCGCTGCGTGCCACCGGCAACAACGAGTACATGATCCGCGCCCTGGGCGTTAACACCAACACCACCAAGATGATCGCCCTCGTGCTCTCCAACGCCCTCATCGGCCTTGCCGGCGCGCTCATCTGCCAGAGCCAGAAGTACGCTGACATTGGCATGGGCACCGGCGCCATCGTTATCGGTCTTGCCGCCATTGTTATCGGCGAGGTGCTCGGCCGCCTGCTGCCCGGCGGTCTGACGCAGTTTAGCGTCCGTCTTGCCTCTGCCGTCTTTGGCTCCGTGGTGTACTTCCTCATTCGCGCCATCGTGCTGCAGCTGGGCATGGACGCCAACGACATGAAGCTGCTCTCCGCCGTGATCGTTGCCGTGGCCCTGTGCGTGCCCGTGGTTTGGGAGCGCTATAAGCTCCGCAGCTCCTACACGAAGGGGGATGAGGCAGATGCTTAAGCTCTCGCACGTCAAAAAGACCTTTAACAAGGGCACCGTCACCGAGAAGCGCGCACTCACCGGCGTCGACCTCACCCTTAACGACGGCGACTTTGTGACCGTGATCGGCGGCAACGGCGCCGGCAAGTCCACGCTGCTCAACATGATCGCCGGCGTGTATCCGCTCGATTCGGGCGTTATCGAGCTCGACGGCAACGATATCTCGCGTCTGAGCGAGTCGCAGCGCGCCAAGTACCTGGGCCGCGTGTTCCAGGACCCCATGCGCGGCACCGCAGCCGACATGCAGATTGCCGAGAATCTGGCCCTCGCCAAGCGCCGCGGCCAGCGTCGCGGTCTTTCGTGGGGCGTCACCAAGGCCGAGAAGGACGAGTACGTTGAGCTGCTCAAGCGCTTGGACCTCGGTCTGGACACGCGCCTCAACGCCAAGGTCGGTCTGCTCTCGGGCGGCCAGCGCCAGGCACTCACCCTGCTGATGGCCACGCTCACCAAGCCGCGCCTGCTGCTGCTCGACGAGCACACCGCGGCCCTCGACCCCAAGACGGCCTCTAAGGTGCTCAACCTGACCGAGGAGATCGTCGACGAGAACCACCTGACCACGCTCATGGTCACGCACAACATGAACGACGCCATCCGTCTGGGCAACCGTCTGATCATGATGCACGAAGGCCACGTAATCTACGACGTGGCAGGCGACGAGAAAAAGTCGCTCACCGTGGCCGACCTGCTGCAGAAGTTCGAGGAGGTCTCGGGCGGCGAGCTCGCCAACGATCGCATGCTGCTGAGCTAACGACCTAGAAAACCACCACAAAGGGGACAGGCACCTTTGTGGTGGTTTTTGTTTAGGAATAAGGAGACTGCCATGAAAAGATTCGTCCCCCGCCTTGCGTTAACCGCCGCGCTGCTTGCCGGCGTGCTCACTGGCGCACCCAGCCTCGCCCTTGCGAGCGATCTGCCCCAAGAGCGATCTATGGCACCGTGACCGTCATGCACACCAACGATATCCACGGCAGCTACAAGTACAGCTACAACGAAAGCAAGGGCACCGGCACCATTGGCTTTGACGGACTGGCGGTTCTCTATAGCGCCCAGAACAACGCCCCCGACTTTCTGCTCGATGCAGGCGACACCTTCCACGGGCAGTCCTTTGCCACCATGAGCGAGGGCAAGAGCATCGCCGAACTCATGAACACCTTCTACGCAAACGGCTACGACGCGACCACACCGGGCAACCATGACTGGAGCTACGGCGCGGACAAGCTTCGCACGATGGCCGGCAATGGTGCCACCAGCACGCCTTTCGCCATGCTTTGTGCGAATGCAACGTCTTCGAACGGCGTATGGAGCTCGAGCATCACCAAGACGCTCAACCGCATTTGGAAGGACGACGAGGACAGTTCCACGTTTAACTATAAGATTAAGGTCGGCGTCGTCGGAGCCATGGATGAGTCGCTGGGCTCCTCGCTGCGCGCGGACCTGGTCGAGGGCACGTCGTTCTCGGGTGCGGCGGACGCCATCAATGCCGAGGCCAAGCGACTGCGCGAGGATGAGGGCTGCAACGTTGTCGTTTGTATCGCGCATACGCTCAACGCCAAGGCCTTTGCCGCACAGCTCGACGGCGTCGATGCCCTGGTCGCAGGCCACGAGCACATCAACTTAAACGAGAACGTAACGGGGGCCGATGGCAAGCCGGTCCGCGTCGTCGAGGCGGGCAGCGCCTTTGCCGAGGTTGGTCTGCTTTCCATCCCCTATGAGTACGACACCAAGGGTACCGAAACCACCAACGACGACATAGTGACGGTCTCCGCAGGCGGCAGCGCCGAGACGCTCTACGCCGCCAAGGACGTCGACGACCTTTTGGCAGACCCCAACAACCAGAACATCCTTGATGAGGTCCGCAACAACAAAATCAAGCCACTCGACGACGCCTTTGAAATCGAATCGAACAAGGTACTCGGCACATCCACCGCCAACTATTTCTATGGCGAGGACGCGGCGGGCACACATGGCTGGGAGATGGTGCGCACCACCGATTTCCGCCCCAGCAAGGAGGGCGACACTACTAAAGCCCAGACCATCGGACATGTGATCTGCGGTTCCTATCTTAATTTGACGGGCGCGGACCTTGCTATTGAGAACGCAGGCGGCATCCGCGGCGGCATCGCGGCGGGAGACGTAACCGCCGGCAACGTCATCGCCATCTCGCCCTACGGCAACACCTTGGAGACCTGGACCATGACCGGCGCGGACTTCCTCGCAGCGCTTGAGCACTCGTTGGAAATTAGCGACAAATGCAATGACAGCTACGAACTTCAGCAAGCCTACGTCGCAGCCGGCCACACCGAGCAGGAAGCCCAGGACATGTACAAGTGGCCCGACGACTCCGGCAGCGTTCTTTCCTTTGGCGGCATCAACGTAACAATCGACTGGACGCAGTCTGAAGGCAAGCGCATCGTGAGTGCCACGCTCACCAAAGACGGCAGCACGCTCGACCCCGCCAAGACCTATACCGTCGCCACCAACAACTACATCATTACCAACACGACCGACTTTCCCACCTTCGCAAACGCCACCAAGCACACCGAATGGGGCACGTGCGAGGCGGCGCTGAGGACACTGATTGGTCAGAATGGCTGGGAGAACAAGATGACCAGGCTCGCCGGCACCATCAGCTTCGGCTCCGCTGCCGTGGACCCCACGCCCACACCGGCCCCGACCCCTAAGCCCTCGCCTAAAACGGACACGACGACCACGCAGGTCACCACCAAGAAGACGACCGGCAAGCTTGCCGCAACGGGAGACCGCACGCTGGCCGTGGTCGGCGCATGCCTCATTGGCGGCATCATCGTCATCATGCTCGGCATTATCTGGAAGCGCCGCCGCTGAGCTACACCGCCGGGCCTTGCAGCCCCGCCGTGCAGACCTTATATCAAGCACAGAAGCCCGTCCGATGTGATCGGACGGGCTTTTTGGTGGGTATCATGGTTGAACGATCATTAGGAGGTTTCCCTACATGGAATTGTTTGAGCCAATTCTTCATTTCTTTGCACAACGATGGGTCCACAACATCATCTGGGCAGGTATCTTGGCCATCGGCACCGCCGTCGCCGCCAAGGTCGCGTCCAAGACCCTGCACCACCTGCTTAGCCGCGACGATAACCCACTCCCTTCATCGAGCATCTTCATCAACATCGCGCGCGCCATCATCTGGATGATTGGCGGCAGCTTTATCCTCGACAACTGCTTTGGCATTAACGCAAACGCCCTCGTCGCCGCTCTTGGCGTCGGCGGCATCGCCATCTCGCTCGGCTTTCAGGACACGCTGTCAAACCTTATCGGTGGCATGCAGGTGACCTTTATGGGCATCATCAAGCCCGGCGACAATATCGAGGTCGGCGGCGTGTCGGGTGTGGTCCAGGACATCACCTGGCGCCACACGACCATCGAGGACGCCTGTGGGCAAACCATCATCGTTCCCAATTCAAATATCTCCAAGAACACACTCGTGCATTTGATGCCCTTTGGGCGCGTGGCCGTCCCCGTCGCGGTCAAGGACACGTCCAAGTGGGCCTCACTCGACGCACTGGCAGACGAGCTGACCAGCGCCACCAAGACCGCCGTGCTTCCCATCTCGGGCTTTGACAAGGAGCCGTATGTGCTCTTTAGCGAGATCGGCGACTTTGGCATCAAGGGCAAGATCATCTTTATCGTCAGTGACGACAGCACCACCTCTACGGCAGCCGACGCCTGCATCCGCGCCATCGCCCCCATCATCGCCTAAAGCCACCACAAAGGGGACAGGCACCTTTGTGGTGGTTTCGCATCGTGGTACCATGGTTTATATCGTTGTTTAAACGACTAAGGGAGTAGACACCATGGAAGAGGCCTATCGTCAAGCACGCAAGCGCGGCGAGCAGGGACGCCGTCGTGCCATTAGTCAAAGCGAGCACCCGTACCTTACGGACCTCGACAGCCTCGTTGCCCAGCTCCCCTTGGGTCAGCGAGAGAGCGTCGGCCTGAGGGACATTCCGCTCGAAATGGTCGTCGGCACGGTTACCAGGGGCCGTCAGTCTGCCTTTTCGTGCAACTTTATGCCCCTGTTGCCATTTAGCACCGAGTTCGCCCGCAAGTGGTCCAACCTCTACGACATCCAGGTGACCGAGGGCTATCGCGACCCCATCATCGTCACCGAGTTCATGCATCGGTTCTATGTCCAAGAGGGCAACAAGCGCGTCAGCGTCCTCAAATTCCTGGACGCCCCGACGGTTTCGGCCAAGGTCACCCGTCTCTACCCCGGAAAATGGGATTCTGTCGAAAGCCGCCTCTATGGCGAGTTCTGCGCGTTTTGGCGCGTCTGCCCCCTATACGAGATCGAGTTCTCGCGTGAGGGAAGCTACGAAACGCTCGCCAAGATGCTCGATCAGAACCTTGTCGAAAAGTGGCCACAGAAAAAGGTCGATTACCTGCGCCACACCTTCCTACTCTTTAAGCGCGCCTACCTTCGCGCGGGCGGCGACCACCTGGACATTACGCCCGCCGACGCCATGCTCGTCTACCTCAATGTGTACAACCAAGACCGTCTGCTGGATACGCCGACGGATATCGTCGTAAACCGCCTGTGCAAGATCTGGCGCGAGCTGGTCATCGCCGGCAAAAATGACGAGGACAAGGTCAATCTAGTCGAAGCACCGAGCGTCGACGAGGAGGAGTCGCCCGCCAAGTCCACTTCCGGTGTGCTCAACTTCTTTATGGGCAAGACCGTCTATTCGGCGGCCAACCCCCTGCGCATCGCCTTTATCCATGAGTTCCCCTGTGCGACGTCGAGCTGGGACAGCCTGCACGACCAAGGGCGTCAGTATCTCGATGAGCACTTTGGCGGTATCGTGCGCACCGAGGCGTTCGAGGACTGCCACGATCCGGACGCGTTCTACGCCGCCGTGGAGACCGCCGCCAAGCACGGGGCGAACGTCATCTTCTCGACTTCACACCGCCTGATGGAATATACGCTCAGGGCCGCCGTTGAGTATCCCCGGGTTCGGTTCCTCAACTGCTCTATCGGCCTTCCCCATCAAAGCGTCCGTTCGTACTTTGGCAAGATGTACGAGGCCAAGTTTCTCCTGGGCGCCCTTGCCGCCAGCATGGCGGACAACCACCGCATCGGTTACCACGCGTCGGTCTTCGCCTCGGGCGCACTCAGCGAGATCAACGCCTTTGCGATTGGCGCCTCGTTGCTCGATCCCCGCGCGCAGGTAATCCTCACCTGGGGCGATGTGCCCGCCGGCGGTCTTGCCGAGGCCATGTGCCGCGAAGGCGTGAGCGTCATGACCGGCGCTGACATGTCAAAGTCGCTTGAAGACCCCACGGCCTACGGACTCCACCGCCTGGTCGATGGCAAGGTTACCGGCATTGCCATGCCGGTATGGAACTGGGGCCGATACTACGAGCTTATCGTGCGAAGTCTACTGCATGGCACCTGGGATGAGACCAGTGACGACAGCCAGGTTCGCGCCGTCAACTACTGGTACGGCATGAGCTCGGGCGTTATTGATATTCGCTACGCTCCGGGCCTGCCCTATCAGACGCGCAAGCTCGTGCAGCTGCTCCGCAATGGCATCGTCGAGGGCTCCATCAATCCATTTGGCGGCGAGCTCCATAGCCAAGACGGCGTGGTGCAGATCGAGGGCTTTCCCCCACTGCCGAGTACGCAAATCGTCGAGATGGACTGGCTGGCCGACAACGTGGTGGGCACCATTCCGCAACTCGACGATGAGCCGAAAGTCCACGCCCTATGAAAATCCTTGCCATAGCCGATACCGAAGAACGATGCCTATGGGAGTGCTTTCGCAAGGAGCGCTTTGAAGGTGTCGACCTGATTTTGTCCGCTGGCGATCTGGACCCGGACTATCTTGAGTTTTTGGTCACGGTCATCAACAAACCGCTCATCTACGTGCGTGGCAATCACGATGACCGCTACGCACGTCATGCACCGGGCGGCTGTATCTGCGTCGAAGACACCGTGTACGTGTATCGAGGCGTCCGCATTGCGGGGCTTGGCGGCTCCATGCGCTACCGAGACGGTGCCAACATGTATACCGAGCGCGAGATGACCAAGCGCATACGCAAGCTCTCCCGCAAAGTGAGGATGGTCGGCGGCTGCGACATCCTGCTCACCCATGCACCCGCCGCCGGTGTGGGCGATCTGGATGATCTGCCGCATCGAGGATTCGAATGCTTTAACACGGCGCTTGAGTCCTGGGGGGCCGACTACATGGTGCACGGGCATGTGCACCAATGCTATGGCAACGATTTTCAACGTGAGCGTCGGCATGCATGCGGAGCAACAATCATCAACGCCTGCGGCTATACGCAATTTGAACTTGACGAAACGCACTACCCCATCCGTAGCTGGCAGGCAGCTTGGCTCAATTCGCAAACTATGCGCCGCGAGCTCAAGCGCCACGAGGCCATCGAGTCCTCAACCGCCAGAACACCCTGGTAACCACCTTTAAGGCTTGACGCTGCGCCGGCCCCAAGCACCCCATCTCGCCCCTCAAGCCGTCGCTCGCGTACCAAAGTACGCGTCGCTCCTCTTTCGGGGCGACCTGGGGCACTTGGAACCGGCTCGCTGCGATGCCATAACATTGACGCCAAAGTGCCCAAACCACCACAAAGGTGCCTGTCCCCGTTGTGGTGGTTTTGGCCCGAGATAGCAAGAAACCCGGTCCTGCACGAGGCAGAACCGGGTTTCTTTAGCAATGCTTGCTTTGCTCAGGCAGTAACTGTTAGTTACTCAGCCAAGAAGTCACGCTGGACAGCGGGATCGACCTTAACGCCAGGGCCCATGGTGGAAGACACGGAGATGGACTTGACGTACTTACCCTTAGCAGAAGAGGGCTTGACGCGCAGAATCTCGGTGTACAGGGCAGCGTAGTTCTCGACGAGCTGCTGCTCAGAGAAGGACTTCTTGCCCAGGGGCACGTGGCAGATGCCGTAACGGTCGGCGCGGTACTCAACGCGGCCGGCCTTGAGCTCGGAGACCATCTTGGCGACGTCCATAGTCACGGTGCCGAGCTTGGGGTTCGGCATGAGGCCACGGGGACCAAGGATCTTACCGATGCGGCCAACCTTGGCCATCATGTTCGGCGTAGCGATAGCGGCGTCGAAGTTGATCTCGCCCTTCTGGATCTGGGCGACGAGCTCGTCGGAACCGATGATGTCGGCGCCGGCAGCCTCGGCCTCGCGGGCCTTCTCGCCCTCGGCGAAGACGGCAACACGAACGGTCTTGCCGGTGCCGTGGGGCAGGGAGATGGAACCACGGATGTTCTGGTCAGCCTTACGAGTATCGATGCCCAGACGGAAGTGGGCCTCGACGGTCTCGTCGAACTTGGCGGTGTCGAGCTCCTTGATGAGCTTGGCAGCCTGAAGGGGGGTGTAGAGCGTGGCGCGGTCGATCTTCTCGGCAGCGGCGTTATAGCTCTTACCATGCTTAGCCATGTGCATTACCTCCTGTGGTTAAACGGGCGTGAGCCCTCCCACATCGTATCGTGTGCCCTATTGCACACATATAACGGGCGCCCCGGTCGGGGCACCCGTCATTACCTAAAGAAATCGCTACTCAGCGATGGTGACGCCCATGGAGCGGGCGGTACCGGCGATGATCTTCTTGGCGGCGTCAATGTCGTTGGCATTGAGGTCCGGCATCTTGATCTCGGCGATCTTGGTGAGCTGCTCCTGGGAGAGCTGACCAACCTTGTCGGCCTGCGGCTTAGCGGAACCAGACTTGAGGTTCAGCTCCTTCTTGATGAGGTGAGCCGCCGGCGGGGTCTTGGTGATGAAGGAGAAGGACTTGTCCTCGTAGACAGAGATCTCAACGGGGATGATGTCGCCCTTCTTGTCCTGCGTCTCGGCGTTAAAGGCCTGGCAGAACTGCATGATGTTCACGCCAGCAGCGCCCAGGGCGGGGCCGACGGGAGGAGCGGGGTTAGCGGCACCAGCAGGAATCTGGAGCTTAATGACGTTGGCAACCTTCTTCTCAGCCATGGTCATTCCTTTCGAATCACGAGTGTGAAGTACTTGCTATATCGTAAGCACGCACGTGTTAGAAGCACTCCTGAGATGAGCAGTCACAGAAGAAGCACGCTCGCGCGAACGGACGAAAACTTAAGCGATGACAGCGACCTGGTTAAAGTCGAGCTCGACCGGCGTCTCGCGGCCAAAGATCATCAGCGTGACCTTAAGCTTGCCAGCCTCGGTGTTAACCTCGGAGACCTTGCCATCAAAGTCGGTAAGCGGGCCATCGGTGACGCGAACGGACGTGCCGACCTCAATATCAACCGAGGTTCGCTTGGGCGAATCGCCCTTACCGGGACGACGAGTCATCTTGTTGTACTCGTCGCGGGAAAGCGGAGCGGGCTTGCCGTTGCCGCCCAGGAAACCGGTGACGCCAGGCGTGTTACGAACACACGTCCAAGCATCGTCATCCATCTCCATGCGGACCAGGACATAACCCGGGAAAATCTTGGAATCCTTGGTCTCGCGTTTGCCACCCTCTTTAATCTCGGTGACGCGCTCCATAGGAATCTCGATATCAAAGATACGATCCTGCATGCCCATGGTCTCGATGCGATGCTCGAGATCGGACTTAACGCGGTTCTCGTATCCAGAGTAAGTGTGAACGACGTACCAACGCTTAGACATGGTTTAGCCCCTCAATCCAGAGAACAGAGCAAGAGCCTCGCCAAAGCCAGCATCGAGCAGAGCGATGACGACGCCGACGACGATCAGAGAAGCGCAAACGACGACCGAGTAGTTCACGAGCTCCTTCTTATCGGGCCACGTGACACGCTTCATCTCGGACTTGACCGAAGCGAAATACTTCTTGGTGCGGGCGAAGAAACCAGGCTTCTCGTTCTTCTTGGACTTCGCAGCCTTCTCGTTCTTCTTGGCAACGGCCTTCTTGGCCTCAACCTTGGAGTTGGCGGCAGCGTTGTTGGCAGGCGCCTGCTGCTGAGCCTTCTTCTTGTTCTTCTTGTTGGCCATTTGGGTTACCTCCGCGCAATGCGCTTATACATGAGTAAACCGTAAGCCCCCTAATTGGGAGCTTACGGAATAATGACTGGCACGCCAGGAAGGACTCGAACCCTCAACACTCGGTTTTGGAGACCGATGCTCTACCAATTGAACTACTGGCGTATGTGACTAGAGACTAGCGAGTCTCTTTGTGCAGCGTGTGGTGACGGCACCAGGGGCAATACTTCTTGATCTCCATACGATCAGGCATGGTCGACTTGTTCTTGGTGGTCGTATAGTTGCGGCGCTTGCACTCAGTGCACGCAAGAGTAACTAGAGTACGCATGTATCCTGAACCTTTCATTTCCGCCCCGTACGGGCACGAGTTGATACTTTATCAGCTCTACGTAAGTGCTGTCAACGAAAACCTCGAATCAATTGGTTCTCGGTGAACCCATTCATATTTGGAACACATCAATGGAGCCAACGAGATCTAATCGACGGTGCACCCAGGACCATAATCGATCCTCTCGACACCAGCAACGGCTCAATATCCATTGCAGAAAAGAACCCGGCACCCATATAAGTGCCGGGTTCTCTAAGTCAGCTATATCAAAGAGCTAATTTACTCAATGATCGTGGAGACGATGCCCGAACCGACGGTGTGGCCACCCTCGCGGATAGCGAAGCGCAGGCCCTCCTCCATGGCGATCGGGTGGATGAGGTCGCCCTCGATGGTGATGTGGTCACCAGGCATAGCCATCTCGGTGCCCTCGGGAAGCTTGACCGTACCGGTAACGTCGGTGGTACGGAAGTAGAACTGAGGACGATAACCATCGAAGAACGGGGTGTGACGACCGCCCTCCTCCTTGGTCAGAACGTAGATCTCGCCGGTGAACTTGGTGTGCGGGGTAACCGAACCGGGCTTGCAGAGAACCTGGCCGCGCTCGATGTCCTCGCGCTTGATGCCGCGGAGCAGCAGACCGACGTTGTCGCCAGCCTCGCAGAAGTCCATGGACTTACGGAACATCTCGATACCGGTAACGACGGTGTTCTGGGTATCCTTGATGCCGACGATCTCGACGGGCTCGTTGAGCTTGAGCTCACCGCGCTCGACACGGCCGGTAGCAACGGTACCACGGCCGGAGATGGTCATAACGTCCTCAACGGCCATCAGGAACGGGAGGTCGTTGTTACGAGCAGGGGTCGGGATGTACTCGTCGACGGCCTTCATGAGCTCGCGAATGGCGTCCATCCACTTGGCGTCGCCCTCGAGAGCGCCCAGAGCGGAACCACGGATGACGGGGATGTCGTCGCCGGGGAAATCGTACTCGGAGAGGAGCTCACGGGTCTCCATCTCGACGAGGTCGATGAGCTCGTCATCGTCGACCATGTCGCACTTGTTCAGGAAGACGACGATGTAGGGAACGCCGACCTGACGGGCGAGCAGGATGTGCTCGCGGGTCTGAGCCATGGGGCCGTCGGTAGCGGCGATGACCAGGATAGCGCCGTCCATCTGAGCAGCACCGGAGATCATGTTCTTGACGTAGTCAGCGTGGCCCGGGCAGTCAACGTGAGCGTAGTGACGGGCAGCAGTCTCGTACTCGACGTGGGAGACGGAAATCGTAATGCCGCGCTCGCGCTCCTCGGGAGCCTTGTCGATGTTCTCGAACGCAGTGAAGTCAGCCTTGCAGCCCTCGGTCTCGGAGAGAACCTTGGTGATGGCAGCGGTCAGCGTGGTCTTGCCGTGGTCGACGTGACCAATGGTGCCGATGTTAACATGCGGCTTAGTGCGCTCAAACTTCTCTTTGGCCATAAAGCCCTCCTCTTAACAGGTCGTCCCCGGACGGGACTTTGCCTTTATACCATAGTGGCCTCTCAACATATTATTGAGAAGCCACCGTGTTACCTATGGTAGCGGTGACTGGATTCGAACCAGTGACGCCACGGGTATGAACCGTGTGCTCTAACCAACTGAGCTACACCGCCGGATGGAGCCTGCAACCAGACTTGAACTGGTGACCTCTTCGTTACCAACGAAGTGCTCTACCGACTGAGCTATACAGGCACTTGACGGGTGGGAGCTATAGGATTCGAACCTATGTAGGCAGAGCCAACGGGTTTACAGCCCGTCCCCATTAACCACTCGGGCAAACTCCCAATCGTTCAAGTATCCGCAGGTCCTTTGGTCTTTTGGACCGCCGCCCCCGCGAACGAAGAAGATAATACGATGCCACCTTGGGGGCTGTCAACGAAAACCTCTAGATACACGGTGCCGGGCGTATCTATATGCTTTTGACCTGCGGTTTTGCTGAGTTTGGATATGGAGGACGGTGAATTTGCATATAGCAGTGACATTTCCCGAGGGAACACTTTGGCGTAGTGGAGTGAACCTGTAGAATATCACTTCGATAACGACTCATTTGCACCTATATATAGGTTGAGATCGGGCTTCCCAGACAGAATCGAGCGTGGATAATCTCCCACTTTTGGCGTGCCCCCAAGGCCAAAGCGGCAGATTATCCACGCTCATTCACTAGGTGGGAGATTTTCCACGCTCGTATGTCCAGAAATCCTCGCTCAAACAGGATGACTGGGACCGGTCCGGCCTTTGTCTCGATCTGTAACATTTAGAGAGCATTTTCTCCCCTATCTGTTACAGATCGAGATGTTTCGCAGAGACCCCAGCTTACGTCTCATTCTGTAACAGCTAGAACGATTTTCGGCCTCTTCGTGTTACAGATCGAGACAAACCGAAAACGGAATGGGCGCTGACCCAATGGCACGCCACCTAAAAAGAAACGGGCCCTGTCCCATAAGGAACAGAGCCCGAAACTCTCATGGAGCCAGTGACAGGAATCGAACCTGCAACCCACTGATTACAAATCAGTTGCGCTACCGTTGCGCCACACTGGCACACTTGGCGCTTTCGCGCGAAGCCTGTTAAGAATAATGGAATTGCGGACGGGGCGCAACAGACCCTTTGACCGACCACATCTCAAAACCCTTCGTCAGAACGAATAGTTTTAATTACAATTGCTATATATAAAACTATTCGTTCTAGCGAAGGGTTTCGCGATGTTGACCACGAAGGAAGCTGCAGAGCTACTTGACATCACCCCGCGCAGGGTGCAGGAGCTCATAAAAAACGGAGCACTTGAGGCCCGCAAGGCTTCTGGTGTATGGCTCATCGACAAAGACAGCGTCGACACGCGACTCCGCTCCGTGACCAAAACGGGGGGACGCCCCCGCCGCGGCCACGGTAAGAGCGAGATCGCGTTCACCCTCATGAATCGCACGCACGAGGTCGCTCAGCTGGTCTACAGCACATCGCGAAAAGACTTTACCCACATCGGTGCCGACATCGATTACGCCCACGCCCCTATTGGAGTATTTGGCCCTAATAGCCCCATATCGCTCGACTCCTTCCGCATCTGGTGGCGCGGCCGCGGTATCCCACTCGCACGCATTGGGCTTGCCTCCCTGCTTGCAGAAGCCGCAGTCGATGTTCCCGATGAACTCGTACAGCGAAATCTTGGCCTCTCCTTATCCGACCAGTATTGGATTAGGCCCCAAGGTTCCGGTCTCACCTGGGAGGATATCAACTTCTTCAATAACGCCTTTGATGACGTCTCACTGTCCATTGCACCCTTTGCCCCAGAGGGAAAAGCGGCTGCCGCAAAGCCCGATAACACCTCGGACGGCAATCTTCAAAAGTACTGGACGTGCGAGGGCGAACGTCGAATTCTGCATAAGGCAGGAGCGCACCTGGACCAGGAACCTTATAACGAGCTGGTGGCGACCGCGCTCCACCGTCGCATCCTAAACGCCTGCGATTATGTGCCTTACTCGCTCGAGGGCACGGGCACTTCCGCCCTGAGCACATGCGATGTCTTCTTAACTGATGAAGAAGAGTATGTCCCTGCGTTCTATGTAAACCAGCACGCAAACGCAGATGAACGGCTAACCGACTACGAGCGATATGTAGCAAACTGCGAGGAGCTCGGGGTGACAGGCGTCAAGGATGCCCTTGACCGCATGATCGTATGTGACGACATCATTGCCAACTACGATCGTCATTGGCGCAACTTCGGCCTCGTGCGAAACGTAAACACGCAAGCCTGCAGACCTGCCCCCATCTTCGATTCGGGCTCATCGCTCTGGTGCAACATATCACTAGAGGAGCTTAGGGCGGGAGAGCACA
The DNA here is from genome assembly GCA_905202145.1 of uncultured Collinsella sp. Lineage (GTDB taxonomy): Bacteria > Actinomycetota > Coriobacteriia > Coriobacteriales > Coriobacteriaceae > Collinsella. Next base: position 4,334 of record CAJKQY010000028.1, on the reverse strand, counting down.
GTTTTACCAGCGCACAATTTCATTCAAGCCCCGCCAAACAAATGTTGCTCGTCGAGGACATGGGCTGGTTTGACGGCGACAAACTCGAAGGCTTCGTTGACGAGGCAATCGAGATTCTTTCCAGAAACGACGCGCTCACGGCAAGGCTGCCATATCTAAAAGAGGCGCTAACGTGGCGCCTCGAAAGAATGATCGACATCGCTGAATGGAGTTAGCGAGGCAGCATTGCCCCGCCAACTTCCCTACCTCCCGCGCAGGGCCTTGAGCTTGGCCAGGGCATCGGGGCTCAGGCGGCTGCCCAGGGTCATCTTGATCTGCGGAGCTTCCTCTGCCTCGTGAACGTCGTTATCGATCTGTTTGATCTCGTCCACCAGCATACGGCTCGAGATGCGCGTGACGCCCTTGCCCATGACGACGGCTTGGATCGTGCCGTCGCTCGACACCACGGAGCACGCGCGACCTTCCTCGCGTGCCTCGATGCAGAGCTTTTGCACCACGGTATCGGCAGAGACGCCCGTCGGCGAAAACTCGATGCGCACGCCGCGGGCCGGCAGGTTGGGGCGCTCGTTGGAGATATTGCCCGCGCCGTCGAACACGATCACGGCCTCGTAGCGGCCCTGGGCAAAGGCGGCGACGTCGTTGATGAGGGCAGTGCGCGCCATATCGTGAACGTCGCTGGAATACGGATCGTCGGAATGGTCGTACACGAGCTTTTCGTAGCGCGGCGTGCAGTGGATCACGTTGTAACCGTCGACCACCAGCAGCTCGGGCTTATTGGAGTGCACCGTCGAGACTGGGTCGGCGATAGCCTGCGCAAACGCATTGCCGCCCACGCCATAGGTCGCAGCCGAAACAATCGGCTTGGCCGAGCCCTCGCCAAAGCGCTTGGCCTTGGACTTGGCGCGGTTCTTCTTGGACATGCGCTACTCCTCCCCCATGAGCTCGCCGGCATTGCGGCGCAGCCACTCAAAGCACAGCGCGGTGGTCGCCTGGGCAACGTTGAGACTCTCGGTTATGCCACGCTGGGGAAGCTTGGTCAAAAAGTCGCATTTCTCGAGCACCAGGCGCGAGATGCCGTCGCCCTCGGAGCCCATGACGAGCGCCACGCGGCCCTCGAAGGGAGCATCCCAGCAGCTGCCCTCGGCGTGCTCGGAAGCACCGCCCACCCAAAAGCCAGCGGCCTTGAGGTCGTCGAGCGCACGGGCGATATTAGGAACCTGCGCGATAGGCAGGTGCATGACGGCGCCGGCAGAGGTCTTGTAGCTGCCGACGGTCACACCGGCGGCGCGCTTGTTGGCAATGATGACGCCCGCCGCGCCCACGACCTCGGCGGAGCGCACGATGGCACCAAAGTTGCCGTCGTCGGTCACATGGTCGAGCACGACGACAAGCGCCGGACCGTCGCCGGCGCGGTCGAGAATATCGGCGACATCAGCATAGGGGAAGTTGCCAACCTCGAGTGCGATGCCCTGATGAGCGCCATGGCTCGACAGTGCGTCGAGCTGCGCGCGCGGCACATACTTAATGCGGACGCCCGCGGCGTTGAGGTCGTCGACCAGGCGCGACAAGGCGGCATCGCGCTCCCCGCCCTCGGCAATGAGCGCGCACTTGATGGGAAAACCAGTGCGCAGCGCCTCGGCGGCTGCACGACGACCTTCGATAAACTCGCCCTTGGGAGCCTGGGCAGCGTCGCGGTTGCGATCGCGCTGCGGACGTGCGGCCTGGGCGCGATCGCGCTGGCCCTTGGGAGCGGCAGTGCGGTCATTGCGGCGAATCGGACGCGAGCCAGAAGTGGCCTGCTTGCCGCCACGAGGCGCACGCTTGCGATTGTCGGCCATAGGACGGCCTCCTTATAATAGATAACGAACAAGAATCGACCGTCCGAGCCACGGCACCTTGCCTTTCAATCGTCGGGCATGACCACCAGGTCTATGCCCCCCTCTTTCAAGGCAATCTGCCGCACCTCGAACGGTCGACAAATACTAGAGACTCTTAATGCGAGTACCGGCGGCAGTATCTTCAATCGTCAGGCCCAGGTCCTTGAGCTGATCGCGGATGGCATCTGCCAGATCCCAGTTCTTGGCGGCACGGGCCTCGGCGCGGGCCTCGAGAATCTTGGCAGCAGCCTCGTCCACGTCGTCGCCCGTATAGGCAACCAGACCGGCGGCAACGCCCAGCAGACCCAGCGGCAGCTCGACCTTGGGCTCGGGAAGCTCGACGCCAAACGTATCGAGCAACTCGGCCAGCGTGTCGGCGGCGGCAAGCGCGGCGGCCTTGTCGGCAGCGTCGCCCGCCTGCTCCAGGTACTGGTTGCATTCAGTGACAAAGCCAAAGACGGCGCCCATGGCACCGGCGGTGTTAAAGTCGTCGTCCATGCACTCCTTAAAGGCGGCGCGGGTCTCGGCGGCCTTGGCGGCAAACGCCTCGGCGGCAGCCGCATCGGCATCGGCCGTCGCATGGTTCGCGGCCCAGCGCAGGTTCTCGACCGTACCGGCGATACGCGTGAGCGAGTTCTCGGCACCCTCCAGGCGCTCCCAAGAAAAGTCGAGCGGCGAGCGATAGCTCGTCTGCAGCATCAGCAGGCGCAGGGCGGCAGCGGAGTGCTGCTCGAGGACCTCGGCCAGCGTAAAGAAGTTGCCGAGCGACTTGGACATCTTCTCGCCGTCTACCAGCAGCATGCCCGTGTGCATCCAGGTGTTGGAGAAGCCCTGGTGCCAGGCGCAGGTGGCCTGAGCGCACTCGTTCTCGTGATGCGGGAAGGCAAGGTCGGAGCCGCCGCCGTGGATGTCGATCGGAGTGCCCAGGTAGCGATGCACCATGGCGGCGCACTCGGTGTGCCAACCGGGACGGCCCTCGCCCCAGGGGCTCGGCCAGCTGGGCTCGCCGGGCTTGGCGGCCTTCCACAGGGCAAAGTCGAGCGGGTCGTTCTTGTCCTCGTTCTCCTCGATGCGCGCGCCAACCATAAGGTCGTCGATGTTGCGGCCCGAGACCTGACCATAGTTGGGATCGCTGCGCACGGCAAAGTACACGTCGCCGTTATCGGCTGCGTAAGCGTGGCCCTGCTCGATAAGCGTCTTGATCATGGCGATCATGGGGCCGATCTCCTTGGTGGCGCGGGGGCGCACATCGGGATCGAGCACGTTGGCGGCGCGCATGACGCCGATGAACTTGTCGGAGAACTCCGTCGCGACCTCGGCGGCCGTACGGCCCTGCTCGTTGGCGCGCTTGATGATCTTGTCGTCGACATCGGTGAGGTTCTGGGCGAACGTGACCTCGTAACCGCTCGCGATGAGCCAGCGGCGAATCACGTCAAAGCTGATGAACGTACGGGCGTTGCCGATGTGGATGTTGTCGTAGACCGTGGGGCCGCACACGTACATGCGGACCTTGCCGGACTCGATGGGCTGGAACTCTTCCTTTTTATGGGTAGCGCTGTTGTAGATACGCATTCGTTACTCCTTAACGGTTTTCTGTAGCAGGCAGACGGCCCAGGCGCCGATTCCCTCGCCCTGGCCTTCCCAACCGAGCTTTTCGGTCGTAGTGGCGGCGACGCCCACGTTTTCGACGTCAACACCCACGGCATGGGCAAGGTTGGCGCGCATGGCATCGCGGTGCGGGGTGATCTTGGGTTGCTGACAGGCAATGGTGCAATCGGCATCGACAAACTCGAAGCCCAGCTCGCGCGCATAGTCCATCACGCGGGCAAGCAGCACCATCGAATCGGCACCCTCATAGGCGGGGTCGGTATCGGGGAATAGCTTGCCGATGTCTCCCCCGCGGCAGGCGCCCAGAATGGCGTCGGCCAAGGCGTGCGCGAGCACATCGGCATCCGAGTGGCCCAGCAGGCCACGCTCGTAGGGAATATCGACACCGCCGATGATACATCGACGCCCCTCCACCAGACGGTGAACGTCGTAGCCATGGCCAATGCGCAGGTTACTGAACATGGGGAAGGTCCTCTCCCTCGGCCATGCGGCCAAGCAGAATCGCGGTTACGGGACGCAAGTCCTCGGGCACCGTCACCTTAAGGTTATCGCGCGGGCTCTGGACGCAGCGGACGCGCCCACCCATGCGCTCGACCAGCGACGAATCATCGGTACCGATAAAGCCCTCGGCAATGGCTGCAGCGTGGGCGCGCTTCATAGCATCGACGCTAAAGATCTGCGGCGTCTGCGCGGCCCAATAGAGCTCACGCGGCGGCGTCTCGACGATATTATCGCCGTCAACGATCTTGAGCGTGTCAATCGCGGGCTGGCCGCACACGACACCGTCGAGAGCACGGTCGCTCACGAGCACGTCGATAGCGTGGTCGATGGCCTCGGTCGTAATGAGCG